>JBKCVY010000091.1:0-5974 GCA_046317475.1 Cyanobacteriota bacterium
TGGCGCTGAGGCCAGCGAAGGCGGAAAGACGGTGCCAGGGCCCCTCCCGCAGGGTGAGATCGATTTGGCCGAGCAGCTGGCGTTGATCAAACAGAAGGGTGTCAAAGGGCGGGGGGCTCTCCACCAGCTGGCGCCAGCTGCTGGCCAGGGCGGTGGTGAACGTTAGGCGGTCCGCCAGCGGCAGGCCGTAACTCAGGGAAAGGGCCCGATAGCCGAGCTGGGGAGTCGCGTCGCTGTTGAGTTCTCCCACGAGGAACAGCTGGTCCAGCTCCCGCAGCAGGCCGGTCTTGCTGAGCACCGCCACACCGCGGAACTGGCCGCTGCCCCCACTGCCATCGTTGCGCAGGCTGATCTCCCCCGAGGGCCGGCTGACGGCTGTGGCCTGAAGCTCCAGGACCGCCTTGGTGCTGTCGCCCCCCAGGCGATTGAGGCTGGCGCTGAGGGCCCCCACGCCCGGCAGGCGGGCCAAGTGGTCCAGGGTGCGCTCCAAACTGGGGAGGTGCAGCACCTGGCCCTGCAGGGAAAGGGCCCAACGTTGTAAGCGGCGGCGCAGGGCCCGATTGGCGGATCGGACGCGCACCTCCACAATTCGCCCTTCCACCACGAGCAACGTGCCCTCCGGGGCGGGTTCCGCCCGGGGGAACACCCTGGAGTTGATGAAGCCCGCCGCCACCAACCGGCTGCTGAGCAGGCCCGCGCAGCGGACCAACCGCTCGGAGACGCCAGGGTCGGGCAGGCGTGGCGAAGGGGCGGGGGGCTGGGTGGGAGCAACCGGAGGAAGGGGGACCAGGCAGGGCTGCAGGATGGCCGCCAGCTCGGCGGTGGAGTAGCGCTCCAGGCCCTCCACCCGCGGCATGGGAAGGGGGGCGGGGTCGGACGGGGAGGGAATCGGCCCGGGACGGGATGGGCCCTCGCCCGGCGTTGGGCGGGGAACGTCGAGGGGTGAGCGCCGGGGCGGAGCGGAGTCGCCACCGGGGGACGGCCAGTCCGCTGGCAAGCGGGCGGGACCGGGTTGAACGGAGGGTGCAAGCGCCTGGGCGACGACCAGGGGAAGGACCGCCGCGGCTGGACCGGCCATCAACGACGGGCGGGGGCGGGCTGGCGGACGCTGGGGGCTCGCTCGGCGGGAGGCAGGACGGTGAAGGCAAGGAACCGGGCCAGGAAGACCGGTTCTGCCCCTTTGGAGGATGAACGGGTGGTGGGCAACCGGGCGGGCTTGTCATCCGGGCCGATGAGCTGGGCAATCACCAGGCCAGGGTTGGTGGCGCTGGCCAGGGGTTTGCTGTTGTTGGAGAACACAAGCAAGCCATCTTTAGTGAAGTAGAAGAACGCATAGCGATTGGTTGGGACCTTGTCCAAGGGAAGGCCTGGACCAATCTTTCCGGATCGGTGGCCCAACGGTTCCGCTTTCTGCAGAGCCTCTTCGGACGTGCCTGATGGGGCGTCGTCCGTCGGTTTGGGTACCGACACGGCGACGTCGCTGACCTCAAAGATGGGGATCGGCTGCTTGGAGTCGCCATCCAGAAGAAAGCTCGTTGCGTCCAGCAGAGAATTTTTGCGGAATTCCTCCAGCGGCAGAATGATTTTGGTCCGCGGTTCCGCTCCGGGGCCAGGGGCCGTCGCCACAAAGTTCCGCAGCACGGGAGCGCCCCCCATGGCCCGAGCGGAGCTGGGCCAACGGGACGGGGGGGGCGTGGGGACCATCCGAGGGACGGCGCGCCCGCCCGGGACGGACGCTTGGGGGGGGATGGCGGCGTTCGATAGGGTCGACGAGGCGATCAGGGTCGGATTGGTGTCGGTGGGGCGAGACCCGAGGCTGGCCAGCGCTCCACTGATGCATTGCTGGGGAGTGGCTGCAAAGGGCATCAGACTGAGCAAGCTGTTGCCCCCCAGCACCTGCACTTCAGGCCAATAGGGCAGCCCAGACGCGGCGGGGGAAAGCTTGAACGTGCCACCCGTCCGCTCCAGGGCGGTACTGATATAAACATATTCCTGCAAACCGGTACCAGCTGCGGAAAGAATGACCTGGTCTCTTTCAGTGCTGCTTGGCACATCAACGATGATCTGATCCGAACCACTGGTGAAATTAATGAGGGTGCTCCCCCCTCCCACAACAAATGTGTCCCCGCCTCCAGAGGCCCCCGAGAGGATATCTGAGACGTCAGGGGTCCCGACCATCAAATCCTTACTGGCCAGGCCATTGACCTGCAAAATACGCGTGGCGGCGTTGGTATTGTAAATGGTGAGGATATTTGGAACTCTTTTTCCATTATAATTGATGCCATTCTTCGGCATCGCCATGGACACATTATTGGGCAGCGGGCTGGGGACGCTGGGGACACAGCGTCCCGGCGGCGACCAGAACAGGGGCAAGATGACGCGATTGCAGGCCACCTCGCTGGTACAAATCCGATTGAGCTGTGGGGGATTGATGGGCACGGGCTGGGCCCGCAACGGCTCAAGGCACTGCCCCACAAGGGGGGCAAGCGCCAACGCGAGGACCCCGACTCGACAGGCCCGTCCCTGGACATTCCTTCTGGAGACCACCGAGATTTGTGAAACCGTGACAGCCCCATAGAACAAGCCATCATCAAGCCCAAAGCGGCGGTTGCCCATGCGGCGAAAAAATAATTTGATAAACTATAGCCCTACCATGGACGTCCTGAAAGTACCATGCCCGCCCAATAGTAGGGATGCCCCAATCCGCCCTCCAAACGCACCTGATCGGACCGCGACAAACCGCTCAGTAGAGCCAGGCCCTCCGCATTGACAATCCGATCGGACATCACCCGGACAGCTCCACGCCGAAACTGCTTTTGGGTGGCCTGCAGGGCCAGGTCCTTGCTCAAGCCTTGCCGCAGAAAACGGTGAAACTGGATGGAAAAGGCCGCCGCAGCCACATCATCCACATACCACAAGGTTCCCAGCGCACTGGCCGAGCCAGTTTGCAGGGCAAGTCCAGCTATTCCCAGCTCCCGTTCCTCATCCCCCAAAGCTGTTCGACAGGCGCTGAGCACCACCAGGTCCAGTTCAGGCTTGACTCCCGCCTGCAGATCCCGACCCAATTCAGAGAGGTTGAGTTCGCCATTCGCCATGAACAACCGCGCGGATTGGGCGTCATCCACGCGGAAATCCGCATGGGTCGCCAAATGCAGGCGCTTCACATTTGGCCGTCTCAGGTTGCCGCGCAGATTGCTTAGATTGAAGGCCTCATCCAGAAGGATGGGGGAGCCAGGCAGCAAGGCGGCGATTTGCTCCAGTTCCTGACGAGCCATGGGCAAGGGGGCCAACCCATTGCGAAAACGCGTCGCCCCCGCCAAGAGGGTTTGCGCGTCGGTCTCCGCCACGACCGACGGGGCCAAATCGGTCAATCGCAGGGTTGGCGTCACCGTGAGGGCAACCCGGTCCCCCAACACCGCGCCCGCCAGTGGGAGGGCGCTGAAGGGAATGGACTGGAGCTCCCGATCCAAGGAAAGCAGGAGGGCATTGACGCCCAGTCGCTCCAGATCCGGGAGAACAGGTCCCAGCAGGGTTTGGGCCAGCGCCGTGGTGGATGGCCCAGGGGTGGAGGGCAACTGTTGGCTGAGCGTTCGCTGGAAGGTCTTAATCTGGGCCCGCAATGCGTCCCGGGACGCTTGGGTTCGCCAGCCGCGAATCTCCCCATGGGCGGGGATCAGGATCTGGTCCACCTGCACGCGCCCCTCCCGATCCGGGGGGCTCACATTGATCCTCAAGATGGCGGGGGCATACCCGCCACGGACACCCTGGGATCCCGCAGCGGAGGCGAACGGTTGGCCCGTTGAGGCCCGCAGTGCCTCCTGCAGGGTGGGCAAGGCGAGGGGACGCTTGGAGCCGATGGCGGGTCCCAAAGCGGCCTGGAGGGATTGCGCGGCGAGCTCTTCCCCTTGAACGAGGGCATCTTCGGCCTCCTTCGGAGTCAGGGCCCGGGATGGGCCGGAGGCCCCGGCGACCGTCAACGGTGGAGAGGCCTCCATCCCAGCCCGGGCGAGGGTCCGCTCCACCGGGGCCGGCGGCCCTGGCGCCGCAAGGGGTGTGCCCCGCAGGGCGGTCTCCAAGGGCCGGGGGGGCGCCACTAAGGCCAAGGGGTTGGCCGTCGCTCCGGCCGGCTGGGGGGTCTGGAGGCCGGGGATCAGCGGTTCGATGGCCAGGGGCTCCTGTCCCGGCCGAAACACACGCACCGCGGCGGCCTGAGGGGTGGCCTGCAGGGCGATCCGATTGGGGAGCGGTTCAGCCACATCCTCACCACCATCCAGCCATTGGTCCGCGGCCATGCCATCGGTGGTGATCAAATAGAGATTCTGTGAATTGTGCCAAGCAGCTTCGCCCATGGCGGGTGGTCGCATCTCCTCGAATTGTTCGGGGCTGATCGGCCGGACAAACGCCTCGGCGCTGAAGACCTGTCGACCGGAGGAAATGGCCGATGCTTGGAACTGGATGGCCTCTGGCTTGGTCCCGAAAAATGCCAGGTTGGGGGCCATTCCAACGCCCGCATCCGAGGTCGAGGTCAAGGCCAATTGGGAACGGGAAACACTGAGGCCCGCATTGGTGGTGACGGTGATCAAGGGATTAAACCGCTCACCCCCGGCAGCCAATCCATTCCGCGCGGAGACCCGCATTTCTTCCAAAAGAATCGGTCCCTGTGTCCAAATGTGCAGTTCGGGCTTGCCGGCCAATGCCTCGGGAGTGCTGACCACGGGCTTCACATCCAACCGCAGGGTGGCCTTGTTCACAATCGCAATCGTCGTGTCCTGGCGCGTGTTGATCAGGCGCACAACACCTCCAAAAGCGTCCGACGTCTTGGAAGCGTCCACCTGGCTGTCAACGGCCAACAGGGCCCGCGGACCCTCAATGCGGATGCCGCCTGTGGAAAGAAGGGTGATTGCCCCGCCTTGCGTTTGCAAGCGTTGACGATCCGCATCATCAAATGGATCATCAAACTGCTTGCCCGTTCCACCATCGAGCGAAAAGGGGGAGAAGACACCTCCACTGGTGAATTGTCGAGCAATCAGTTTGGAATTATGAATCCAAATGGGGATTTGCGGTGAATCATTCACCAACGTAATCCCCCCTCCGCCATAGAGGTTGAATAGTGATGTCGTCGGTCTAAGCGGCGCGTTGGCTTCTAGGACACTGCCACCCTCCACCGTCAAGCCGCCGCTGCTGCGCAGACGAATGTCGCCGGCCCCCGCCCCCCCCGAGGCGCTGACCATGGCACCTTCCAGACGCACGCCAGCGGAGCCGCCCGTGCCTTTGGCACGCAACACCACATCCCCCGCCAGGGTGTGCGTGGCATCCGCGCGCAACGTGCTCTGTTTGACACGCACGGATTGATCCGCATCCAAAAGAATCACGCCACTGGTATCGGCCAGCCTGGCTTGCGTTGGAAATCGTTTCGCCTCATCGGCCCGCATCCAATTGAAGTCCTGGGTGGCCGTCAATTGGGAAGCGCCACTCACCTCAATGCCGCCGCTGGCAAAGAGACCAATGCTGGGGACCAGATACTTGACGATCTCAACGCCATCGATCACTTGCACGAATCGCAAGTCCCGGATCAAATCCTCCCATTGCCCCACTCCCACATCCAGGGTGGAGGCGGCCAGCCGCAGGTTGCCGCTCCCCGCGGAGTGGGGACCGCGGGCCTCCAGGTGAACCACACCCTTGGGGGCCCCCAACTGACTGGAGCTGAGCGTCAGATCGCTGGCCCTCAGGAGCAACTGCTGGCCCTCCAGCCGGCTGCGGGTCAGGGTCAGCGGGGCCACCATTCCAGACCCAGCGCCCGTCTCCAGCCACACCAGGCCCCGTTCCCCCGGCCGACCAGCCTGGGCTGAGACGTCGCGCAGGCCCAACCCCTCTCCAGCCAGCACCACGATGCGCTGGCCCGCCAAGTCCACCTGGTCCAGGTGGCCGCGTCCCCCCACGGGCCGTTCCGGGAAGGCCGCGTCGCTGGATGGCG
>JBKCVY010000092.1:0-4344 GCA_046317475.1 Cyanobacteriota bacterium
ATCCTCCTCCAGGCTGATGCCGCGGGTGCCCATGATGATCAGGTCGGCGTTCACCTCATCGGCCACATCGCCGATCACAAAGGCCGGCTTGCCGCTCCGCTCAAACACGTCGCAGGCCAAGCCCGCCTCCTCAAAACTGGCCCGGGCCTGCTCCAACAACTGGGTGACCGAGGCAGCGTCATGCATCGCCCCCTCGTCCTCCACCACCGACAGGAGCACCACCCGACTGCCGTGGAGTTGGGCCAATTGGATGGCCATGGCCGCCGTTTCCATCGTCTGGCGGCTGTTGTCGATGGGGAACAGAATGGTTTCGAACATGATCAACGGAACGCCTTCTCCTCTCTAGCGCCAGCGGCGGCGCTTTCCCAACAGGGGATCCGTCGCGCCGGATGGGGGGAAAACGGAGGGTGAGGGGTTAATCGCCCCCCGCCCTCTCCCTCGTGCCGCCACCATGCCCAAGCGCTCCCTGGCCTCCCTCGGCGAAGCAGACCTGCGCGGCAAGCGCGTGCTGGTACGGGTGGACTTCAACGTCCCCCAGGATGACGCGGGCGCCATCACCGACGACACCCGCATCCGGGCCGCCCTGCCCACCATCGCCTTCCTGCGGGACCTGGGCGCCAAGGTGATCCTGGCGGCCCACTTCGGCCGGCCCAAGGGCCAGGTGAACGAAGGCATGCGCCTCACCCAGGTGGCGGCTCGGCTGAGCGACCTGCTCGGCGTGCCCGTGGAGAAGACGGAAAGCTGCGTTGGTCCCGATGCGGAGGCCAAGGTGGCGGCCCTGGCGGAGGGGGGCGTGGTGCTCTTGGAAAACGTGCGCTTCTTCGCTGAGGAAGAAAAGAACGACCCCGCCTTTGCCGCCAAGCTCGCCTCCCTGGCGGAGGTCTATGTGAACGACGCCTTCGGCGCCGCCCACCGGGCCCACGCCTCCACCGAAGGGGTGACCAAATTCCTCAGCCCCAACGTGGCTGGACACTTGATGGAGAAGGAGCTGGCCTACCTGCAGGGCGCCATTGATGATCCCAAGCGCCCCCTGGCCGCCATCGTGGGGGGCTCGAAGGTGAGCAGCAAGATTGGCGTGCTGGAGGCCCTGATCGAAAAGTGCGACAAGATTCTCATCGGCGGCGGCATGATCTTCACCTTCTACAAGGCCCGCGGCCTCTCGGTGGGCAAGAGCTTGGTGGAGGAAGAAAAGCTCGATCTGGCGAAGGAATTGGAAGCCAAGGCGGCCGCCAAGGGCGTGCAGTTCCTCCTGCCCACCGATGTGGTGCTGGCGGATGACTTCAAACCCGAAGCCAACAGCCAGATCGCCAAGGTGGAGGCCATTCCCGACGGCTGGATGGGTCTCGACATCGGTCCCGATTCCGTGAAGGTGTTCCAGGACGCCCTGTCCGACTGCAAAACCGTGATCTGGAACGGTCCGATGGGAGTGTTTGAGTTCGACAAATTCGCCGCTGGCACCAACGCCATCGCCCACACCCTCGCGGAGCTGAGCGCCAAGGGCACCATCACGATCATCGGCGGCGGGGATTCCGTGGCGGCAGTGGAAAAAGTGGGCGTGGCCGAGCAGATGAGCCACATCTCCACCGGTGGCGGCGCCAGCCTGGAACTGCTGGAAGGGAAGGTGCTGCCTGGCGTGGCCGCCCTGGACGAGGCCTGAGGCCTGCCTGGAATCCAGCCTGCCCCCCGGGCGGGCCGGATCGGCGACCAGGGGAGACCCACCCGCGGGCACTCCCCAGCTCTCTGGCTCAAATGTCCGAGACACCGGCATTCGGCCGGGGACCACGGGGCTTCTCCAGCCGTTTCCACTGCGGCGTCGGCAGGCCATTGCGCTCATACAGCGCCTGGAGTTCGGCCATGTACTCGCGTCGCTGTTGCCACATCGCCTACCGCTCCGCCCGCAGACAATCCCGCATGGCATCCGTGCGGGCGGCGTTGCTGAGGCAACGTTCCCCCTTCTGCAGAACGGCGATCCGCGCCTGGCGATCCCGCAGCATGAGCTGTCGCTGCTCGGGAAACACCTTCTCGCGCTGCTCAGGCGTCAGGCGCTGGACCCGCGGGCCGGGACCCACTGGCTGTGCCAGCACCGCCCCACCGCCCAAGCTCAGGGCCAGGGCGACGGCCGACAGGCCCAGGGGCCAGGGGGATCGGAAAGGGAAGGGAACGGGGGTGGTCATGGCCAGCAAGCGGGTGGACGACACCTCCATCCTCCGCGCCCTGGATCACCGAGGTGTGACCGCGGTCGCCGCGGATGTGACCAGATGTGACCGCCCTCAACCCTCCGGCAGGGAATGGCCGGTGAGCACGACGCCAAATCCCCCTTGCCCCCGCTCCCGGCTGTGGTGACAGGTCAACAGGCCCCCATGGGCCCGGGCCACCCGCTCGGCGATCGCCAGTCCCAGCCCGCTGTGCCCCATGCCGCCGCGGGCTGGATCCAGGCGCTGGAAGGGTTGCTTCGCCCGTTCCCACTCCGCTGGCGTGAGGCCCGGCCCCCCATCCCAGACTTCGATGGCGAATCCGTCCTCGGGGAGGGCCCGCAGCCGCAGCCGCAAGGGCGGTTGGCCGTGGACCTCCGCATTGTGCAGAAGGTTGGCCACCGCGCGCATCAAGGCGATGGGCCGCACCCGCCGCCCCATGGGCTCCAAGGAGAGCTCCACCCGGTCCACGGCGTTGGCGGCCTCGGCCACCAGGCTCTCCAGGGGTACCGCCACGGCCCCTTCCCCGCCGCCCGCGCCCACAAACAACAAAAACTGCTCGGTGATCCTCTCCAGGGCGGTCAGATCCCTTTCCGCCCTCCGCCGCTCTTCCGCCGCCCAGGGGGTGGGCCCCGCCAGCCGCAAGCGCAAACGCGTCAGCGGTGCGCGTAAATCATGGGCCACCCCGGCCAGCAGCATGGCGCGCTCCTGGCTCGCCTCCCGCAACCGACCCACCATGCTGTTGAAGTGCTGGGTGAGGTGGCGCACCGCCCGGGTGCCACGGGCTGGAACGGGAAGCGGCTGCTGATCCAGACCCACCTCCTCCAGGGCGGTCTCCAGCTGGCGCAGGGGACGCTGCACCTCGAGGCGGAGGAACAGCAGCAGGGCCGCCAGTCCCCCCATGGCGGCGGAAAGGATCAGGAGCGGCGGATCCGGTGGCCATCCCCGCCAAGTGGGAATCGGGGCGAACAGCCAGGCGGTTTCCAAGGGCGAATTGAGCTGTATCCAAACGCCGCGGCCCGGTCCCCGCGGCCCAGATGTCCCCGCGGGCCAGACGGGGGGACAGGTGCTGAGCTTGCGACACAGGTCCGCGTGCAGGGCCTCCGCCCGCTCCACCAGGGAGGGATCCGCCGGCCGGAGGGGCGTCATCGCCCCGGGCGGCCGGGGGGCCACCACCACCGGCGTTCCCAGGAGGTCTGTCAGCTCAGGGGGGCTGTAGCGCTCCAGGGCGACCTCACTGAGCAACACCATGGCGCTCACCTGGCTGGCCAGTTGCCGCCGCTGCTGCCGCTCCAACCGTTCAGCCAGCAGCAGGTGGAGCAGGAGCAAGCCCAGGGCCGTGACCCCCGCCCCCGCCGCTCCGTATCCCAAGGGGCGCAACAGGGCCGCAAGGCGCCCCCTACCGCTGGCGAGGACGCCCATCGGGAACAAACACGTAGCCGTAGCCCCACACCGTCTGCACGTAACGCGGCCGGGCGGGATCGGGCTCGATGAGCTTGCGCAGGCGCGAAATCTGCACATCCATGCTGCGGCTTTCCGTCTCGCTGGCGGGGCCCCGGGCCAGTTCGATCAGGCGCTCCCGCGAGAGCGGGCGGTGGGGGTGGCCCACGAAGGCGGCGAGCAGGGCAAATTCCCCACTGGTGATCGGCAACGTCTCCTCCCCCCGGCGCAGGTCCCGGGTTGCCAGATCCAGCGTGCAGTCCCCAAACCGCACGACCTCGCCCTCCGGCTGGGGCGAGCCACCGGGCGATGGGGAGCGGCGCCGGAGGATAGCCTCGATCCGCGCCGTCAGTTCCCGGGGCAGGAAGGGCTTGGCCAGATAGTCATCGGCGCCCTGCTCCAGGCCGATGATGCGATCCACCCCGTCAGCCCGCGCCGTGAGCATCAGCACGGGCAAGGGGTCGCCCCCATCCCGGAGACGGCGCAAGAGGGTGAGGCCATCGTCGCCGGGCAGCATGAGATCAAGCACCAGCAGATCGGGCCGCTCGCCCCCCAGCCGCCCCTCCAACCGCGCCTGGAGCTGGACGCCATCGGCGAGGGTGCGCACCGCATAGCCTTGCTCCTTGAGATAGCCCGCCAGCAGGGAGCGCACCTCCGGATCGTCATCCACCACCCAGATGCGATGGGACCGTCCCATGGCCATGAACCCAGG
>JBKCVY010000093.1:0-4505 GCA_046317475.1 Cyanobacteriota bacterium
TGTGACCACCGCGAGGAGAGGCCCCGGGCCGATGGCCTGGCCCAGGCCGACCCCGGGTCGTGCCAGTGGTGCAATCCATGAGGGAGGGAGTGGTCAGTCGTCCGCTTTGTCGGTCTTTGAGGGGGCGGCGCCATCACCGCCGGGCCCTTCCGGAGGCGACAATTCCGCCACAAGAATCTTGTCGACCCGTTTGCCATCCATGTCCATCACCTCAAAGCTGAGGCCATCCCAGAGAAAATGCTCACCGGCCATGGGGATGCGCCCCAATTGGTGCATGACAAAGCCGCCGATGGTGTGGTAGCCCCCGGAGGCTTCATCGGGCAGTTCCTCCCGATCAACGAGGGATTTGAAATCGCCGATATCCAGCGAACCGTCCAGAAGCCAAGATCCATCATCCCGCTCAATCACTAAAGGCTCCTCTTGATCTTCGGCGGAAGGCAGATCGCCGACGATGGCCTCCATCAAGTCGTTGAGGGTGAGCAAGCCCTCGATCCCGCCAAATTCATCCGTGACCAGGGCAATGTGCACGCCTGTTTCCCGGAACTTTTCCAAGACATTGAGGGCTCGCATGGAGGCGGCGACAAACAGGGGGGGCTGCATCATGGCCTCGAGATCGACGGGCTGGTTTTCCACCACCGCCGTTAGCAGCGTGCGAATGCGAATCGTGCCCACACAGTTGTCGAGACTGCCATTGGCGACAGGGAAACGGGAGTGGGTGCTTTCCAACACCTCCCTCAGCGACACGTCCAACGGTTCCTCCAAATCCAGCCAGGCGATTTCCGTGCGAGGGGTCATCATGGATTTAATGGGCCGATCTCCGAGGCGAAACACTCGCTGCACCATTTCATGCTCCGCCTCCTCAAAGACACCTGATTCGGTGCCTTGGCGGATCAATGCCTTGATTTCCTCCTCCGTGATTTCCGGCTCTTCCGAGGCCTTGACACCCAGGAGGCGAAGCATTCCATCGGTGGAGCCGCTGAGAATGTGAACGAGCGGTGCGGTCAGACGGGAGAGCCAGCGCATTGGGCCCGCCACCTCGCAAGCGATCGATTCGGGGTGGCTGAGGGCGATGCGCTTGGGCACCAGTTCGCCAACGACAAGGGAGAGATAGGTGATCACAGTGACCACCAACGCCAAGCTGAGGAGCTCACTGGACCCCCGCAAAGCGGGCACGCCATCAAGGACAGGCTTTAACCGTTGGGCAATGGTGGCGCCACCCAGGGCGCCACTAAGGATGCCGATGAGAGTGATGCCCACCTGAACGGTGGAAAGGAAATCGTTAGGAGAATTGGCAAGCCTGAGGGCATTTCTCGCCTTTCGATTGCCTCGATCGGCAAGCTGACCAAGTCGTAACTTTCTTGAAGAAACTATAGCAATTTCTGATCCAGAAAAGATCCCATTAGCGAGCTGAAGAAGCAGAATTAAAAGACACTCGCTGACGAGTGAAGACACGTGATGGGCAATAGTGATATAGGACTATAGCAGCAGCCGCAGTTCTGGTAGTCAAAAATGTCGGGGAGCCCCCGGCGACCCCGGCATTTCTTCAGCAACTTTTCAGATTCAGGGCGCTGGTCCGCTGGCGGGTGTGGTCGCGGCGCACCGCAGCAGATGGGGGGGCGCGGGAAGGGGCAGCGGCACGCAGAACAACCCCTCCAGCTCGGGCGGGTCGGGCGCGAGGGTGATCAGGAACAAGGGCAGGGGGCCAACCTCCCGCGCCCTGGCCGGCCCCTCCCCATCCCAGCGCTGGATGCGCTGGCCGGCATACCAATTCAGGCTTGGTCTCTCCTCCAGATCCCACAGCCGAACCGTCCCGCCGTGATGGCCCGCCACGGCGTGCGCCACGGGTCGCACGGGCCAGCTTTCGTTCAATTCCCAAAGCCAAAGCGGGCCCGTCAGCAGCAGCAGCAGGGCCCCCCAGAGACCGCCGATCAACATGTGAACCCCCAGCTGGCGCCGCCCCCGCTGGCGGGCCAGCAGGAGCAGGCCGCCTCCCAACAGCCCGCTTCCCCCAGCGGCGGCCACGGGAGCGAGGGGGCGCAGGGCCGGAGCGCCGCTGGCCGTGGCCACCATGGCCAGGCCCACCAGGAGTCCTCCCAGCAGCGCCCAAAACGCTGGCACCCGTTCCGTCATGGCGGCCCACGCTGGCTTGAGGTGCGGCGAACGATTCACCAACCAGACCAGCACTGGTCCGCAGCAGAGGACGAAGGGCGGCCAAAGCAGCAGGCTGTACCAGGGCAATTGGGTGCGCAGGGGCAAGACCAGCGCCGCGGTGAGCACGGTTGTGCCCAGGCACCAGCGGCCCGCAGAGGTGTGCCGATCCCGCCACGCCAGGCCCAGGGCGCCTGGCCAGAGGGCCAACCATGGCCACCCCCCCTCCAACACCTCCATCAGCGGCATGCCGGGTCCGCCGCTATGGCCCTCCAGCCCCTGGTGCACCCGTGCCAAGCCCTGGCTCAGCCACATCCGCAGGGCATCGGGTCCGCGAACCAGGGCATGGGCCCCGTGCCAGGCCAGGCCGGGCACCAAGCCGCAGGCCAGACCCAGCAGCAGCCACCGCCACTGGCGCCCGTCCAGTTCCCGATCCCAGGCGCGCAAGACCAGGGTGCCGGCCAGCATGGGAAAAGCCAACGGGGCTTTCAACAGCAACAGCACCGACACCGCCACCCCCATCACAACGCCAGGGAGAAGAAGGGAGCGGCGGCGGACGTTGGCGGTGAGCACGGCCCACCAGAGCAGCAGGATCGCCGCCAGCTGGCTGCCATCCAGCATCGCCAAGCGGCCGTGGCGGGCCAGGGGCAGGAGGGTGAGGGCCATGGCGGCGCTGGCGAGCGCGACGCCGGGCCGGTGGGGACGCAGGCGGGCCTGAACCAGGCCCAGCAGCGGCACCACCGTGCTGGAGAGAAGGGCCGGCACCAATCGCACCAGCCATTCGGGCGGCAAGGCTCCCGCCGCTGCGCCGCCCACCGCGCGCCAACCCTCCATGGCCTCGGCAATCAACAGGTGCAGCCCCGGTGGCTTGTTGAGATAGGGATCCCCCCACAGCACGGGGAACAAGCGCTCCGGCCAAGGTCTCTGGGAGGCCTCCAGGGCAACCCGCGCCACGATGCCCTCATCCCAATCGCGCAGGGGAACCTGCCCCAAGCCGGAAAGGGCCAGCAGTATGGCGAGCAGCCAGAGCCCGGCCAAGCCCCAGCCCAGGCAGGGACGAAGGGAATCGGAGGCCAGGGCGGTGGGGGCGGATCTCACAGCAGGTCGCTCCTGGCTCCCGGGGGATGCTCGGTGGGGGGGAGCGAATGGAGGAGCTGGAAATCGGCAAAGTCGAAGCCTGGGCCGACGCAGCAGGTGAGCAGGCTCCAGTTGCCAAGGGTGCGGGCCGCTTGCCACCAGCCGGCCGGCACCACCCCGACGGGCAAGGCAACGTCACCTGGGGCGAGGGGAGCGGGGGGGACGGGGATGTCGAGGGGCCCGATCAGGTGGCGGCTGGCCGCCCCGCCGGCGGGGGGCAGCAGCCAGAGCTCCAACGGAGAGCCGCCGGCGTGGTGCCAGGTTTCGTCCGCTCCCAGCACCCGATGCCAACGGCTGATTTCCGACGCCGTGAGCAGGAACCAGATCAAGGTGAGGGCCGGGCGCTGGAGACCGTCGCCGCGGCGCACGGTAAGGGGGCTGCGGTGCTCCTCCCGGTACCAGCCTCCCTCCGGGTGACGCGCCAACCGCAGCCGCTCGATCAAGGCCTGCGCCTCCGTCAGTCTTCCCTCCCCCACGGCCATCCCGCAAACCGCCCATTGTGCCCACCCCCCTTAGACCCTCAGAGCTGGGAGGTGGCCGGGAGAGGGGGGCCCAGCGGGGTGGGTTCCCGGAGGATCCACACAATCTGGGCCGAGAGCAGGGCGCTGGCGTAGCACCACACGGAGGTGAGGGACTGACGGGCGGACCATTGGGTTAGCGCGAAGGCCACCAGCAAGGTGAGGGAAAACACACGCACCCGCCGGGAGGGCACCGCCAGGAGGGGCAGGACGATCCAGGCGGCATAGAGCGCTGGCCCCAGGTGGGGAGGCAGCAGGCCCTCACTCCACGAGCCGACGGCATACACCAACGAATGGCCCACCCGCACGGGAAGGGTGGCGCGGGGGTTGCCAAGCAGGGGAAGCCAGAGCAGCAGACCCGGCACGAGTCCCAACCATGGCATCCAGCGCCAGACGGGCCCAGACCGGCCCTCGCCGGGCTGGGCCGAGGCGGCCGCCAGAGGCATCCAGAGGGGCCAAAAGGCGTAGGCGAAAAACAAGTACGCCAGGCTGGCGGCCACGGTGGGGGCTGGGGCCTCCTGGGCCGTCGCCAGGGGTTCGGCCTCGATCCATCGCCAGACGAACCCTTCACAGGCTTGCTGCGCGCCAAAGGCCAGGGGGGTGATGGCCAAGGTCCACCGTTCGGCATGGTTCTGGCGCCAGGTGGTGGCCAGCGCGGCGATGCCTGTGGGGAGAAGCAGGCCACTGGCAAGAAAGCTGGCC
>JBKCVY010000094.1:0-7791 GCA_046317475.1 Cyanobacteriota bacterium
GGTGATGCGCAAGGCCTCGGCGGCTTCGGGAGCTTTGGCGGCATCTCTCCAGAGGATGGAGGCGCAGGCCTCCGGACTGGCCACCGTGTAGACGCTGTGCTCGAACATCAGCAGCCTGTCGGCCACTCCAATGCCCAACGCGCCGCCGGAACCGCCTTCTCCAATCACGGTCGCCAAAATGGGAACACGCAGCCGGAACATTTCGCGCAGATTCACCGCGATCGCTTCCCCCTGGCCCTGCTCCTCGGCGAGGACGCCCGCGTAGGCCCCGGGAGTGTCGATGAAACTCAGGATTGGCAGGCGAAACCGATCGGCATGATCCATCAGGCGCAGGGCCTTGCGGTAGCCGCCGGGGGAGGCCATGCCGAAGTTGCGCGCCACATTTTCTTTGGTATCCCGTCCTTTTTGATGGCCCAGCAGCAGCACAGGCTGGTCACCAATTTTGCCGATGCCACCCACCAAGGCCCTATCGTCACTGCCCCGACGATCACCATGCAATTCGTACCAAGAATCCGTGATTAACTGGATGTAATCCAGACAGCTCGGTCGCTGGGGATGGCGAGCCACTTGGATCTTCTGGGCTGGCGTCAGTGAACGAAAAATTTCTTCTCGCCGTCGGCTGGCCAATGTTTCGAGCTGAAGCAACTGCTGGCTCACATCCACCTCTGAGTCGCGGGCCAGCTGGCGAATTTGCTCAATCTGCTCCTCAAGTTCCACAAGAGGTTTTTCAAAGTCGAGGAGAGCACGACGGGCCATGGCGCAATGTCTGAAAGGTGGTTGGGAGTGCGGAGGTGCCTTCAGGCCAGCACCAAGGAGGGAGCAGGCTGGTGGTTCAAACCAAGGGGCGTAAAGCCATGGCGACGGGATGCTTCGCCAATGCGCTCCATATTGGCAAGAGTAATATTATTTCTGCCCCAACTAAAGTTGCAATAAATTTCCTCGAAGTCAAGAAGCATCGCCTCAGCAAAACAGGCGAACATTTGGCGTTTTGGATTGTACATATCGGCCCCACTCATCATCTCCCAGGCAATGTCTTTCCAGAATTCAACGATGCCACCCTTCAGAACATAAATACCATCTCCTGCCACCTTGCTGTCGAGATTTTTGGGATACCCGCCATCCACCATCAGGCAAGGCCGTTGAAATGTTGTATCCGAAAAAGACAGCGTCTGGGGGAGGCTTGCCACCCAGACCACCACATCCGCCTCCTTCAAGGCTTCGTCCATCGCCAGGATGCGACCGCTGCCAAGGGAGGTCTGGAGATCCAGCAAAGGCTGGGCTTGTCGGGCGACGAGGAGCAGTTCCCCAACCCCCGTGCGCGCCTGCAACCACCGGCACACGGCGCTGCCAATGTCGCCCGTGGCTCCAATCACGGCCACCTTGGCCTGGGACAGGTTGATGCCCACTTCAGGGGCCGTGAGCTCCACTTGCCGACAGATCACCCAAGCGGTGTGTGTGTTGCCAGTGGTGAAACGCTCCCATTGCAGAAGCGTGTTGCGGATTTGCTGCTGTTGCAACAAATTGAAGTTTTCGAAAATAATGGAGGTAAATCCACCGAGGGCACTGATATTGATCCCACTTTTCTGAGCCAATTCCATCGCATTCAAAACCTTTCGTCTTGCCGTTTTGAAGCGGGCTAACATTTCAGGCACAAAAACAGAATCGATGTAAGCCCCCTCTATGGTTTTGCCGGCTGGGCTGGTGACCTCAAACCGTTCCACCAGCTGGGGCGGGGCGCTGCACCACATATCCAAGTCGCCTTGGGCGTACTCGGGGTAACCCAGCACAAGGGCTTGGGCTTTGGCGGCGTCAAGACTGGTGGAATGACCGATGAGGCCAAACATGGGCAACGGGGGAAACTGGGCGTGGCAAAATGCCATTAAGCATCCTGCCACGCCCAGTCATGGTGAAAGACCCCTCAGCCCACCAGTGCTGAGGCTGCCATGCGGGCGATATCCTTCGGTTGAAAGCCGATTTCGGTAAGGGCTTCCTGGTAAGCGATCAGAAAATCTTCAATGAGATCCTCCTTGGCCATCCCCAATTCGGCGGCATCCTTGGCTACCCCATCGAGCATGCGCTTGACGTGGGGAAGATTGACCCTGTTGGCTTCCACCAGCTCCTGACGGCTGGCCTCAAAATTGGCTTTGAGCCACTCCTGACCATAATTTAAATGGGTGTATTCATCCTTGACGACACCCTCTGTAATTTTACGGGCGAAGGGATCGGCAACTGGAATGTATATGTGATAAGCAGAAATCGCAAATGCCTCGATCAATAGGGCTTGAATCAACAAACATGTTACGACTTTGCCCTCTTTCAAAGCCGTTTGAAAATTGTCCCGCAAGGGGGTGAAAAACCTTTTGGCGAAAGGCATGTCAGCCTCGACCCCCAGATTATTGGCGCAGGCTGTGAAGCCTTTCATGTGCTTCAGCTCCATGCGAGCCAAGCGCGCCAACTCCTCAGCTTGATCCGGCAGCAGGGTGCCAAGGGCGATGTAATTGTCATGGGCCTCTTGTTCGCCCTCGATTACAATTGCGTTGATCCGGCTATAGGCATCCTTGTAGGTAGCGGAGTTAAAGTCAGGCAAATCCACCTCGCCAGCAACCGAATCGCCAGGCGTTGGGGCAGGGGCTGTCGGGGTCTCCAGACGCGACATGGCAAAAGCAGACGATGGTTGGCAGGAGTTTAATCATGGCCGGAATTGCGTTGGCGGCCAATCACTGCCCAGCAGCGCCCGGAGCCGAGCCTCCCAGCCCGCCACCAATCGCTCGAACAGATCGCGCCCCAACGCCGCCGTCGCGCCGACTGGATCTCCGATCACCCCGCTGCGACTGATGTCACCGGTGAGCCAGGCGGTGGGCGCCTCACCCTCCCAGCTCCATCCCGCGGGTGGCGTGTGGAGAGGAGCCAACCCGTCCGCTTGGAGGTCGCTTCCCACCAGCTCTGGAGCAAGATGGAGCATCAGACTGGTTTCCGCCAACCCGGCATGCAACCCCTGGCTGCGCTCGGGTTCAGGAATCAATGGGGCCACGTTGATCCCCCGCCACAGGAAACAGGGCAGCACCGCCATCCCTGGCTGGTTGGCACGCAGCTGTCGCGCGGCGGCCTCCAGCAGGGCGATTTGGCCCCCATGGCCATTCAGCAGCACCAAGCGGCGAAACCCACAGTCCGCCAGTTCCGCCCCCACGCCCTCCACCAGGGAAAGAAGCTGGCTGGCTGGGAGACTGATGGTGCCGGCAAACCCTTTGTGCTCGGGGGCGAATCCCAAGGTCTGCAGGGGAAGTCGCCAGATGGGCAGCTCGGCGGGGAGCCGCTGGAGGACGGCGTCCACCACGCGATCCGCGAAGAGGGCGTCCGTGCCCAAGGGCAGGTGGGGCCCATGTTGCTCCAATGAACCCATCGGCCAAATCACCGTGCTCGACGGCTGCTGCGCCGCGGCGCGCGCCGCTGTCCAGCTCAACCACTCCAGACGCCTGTGCAGGGAGGGGAGGGACTCTGGGGTGATGGGCGCCATGGAGGGGAGACCTGGATGCGGGGAGCACTTCGTAGAGTGTGGATTCCTGTCGACCCCACCTGGTGATGGCCGGATCCGGCAAGCCTTCCTCGCTCCAATCCCGGCGGCCCGATCCCCGCAAGTCCGGCGGGGGAGCGACGCCACCGCGCCGCCCCCCCCAGGTCGTCCTGCTGAAAAAGGACGACCCCAAGACCGTGGCCGAGCCAGTGGCCTCCCCCATGGAGCCGGCGCGGGACTCCACCAGTCCCATCCCCAACCCGCGCCCCCCCGCCCCCACATCCTCCTCTCCCCCAGAGTCCCTCCCCATGGATGGGGGCACGTCGGACGCAGAACGCTTCTCTATGGCGGAATTGGAGGGGCTGACCATGGCCGATCTGCTCGGCCCCGATCCCGCAACGGCCCGCCGCCGATCCCCGTCCCCAGCCGCGGCGGTGCCCAGCCAGAGGGAACGCCCGGAGGCCGGGCGCACCGTGGACGATTTCGATTTTGATGAAGAGGCCTTTTTGGCGGCCCTGGATGAAAATGAGCCCATCGGCGCCACGGGGGATGTGGTCAAAGGCCAGGTGATTGGCGTCGAAAGTGACGGGGTGTACGTGGACATCGGGGGCAAGGCCCCGGGCTTCATGCCCAAACGGGAATGCGGGTTGGGGGTGATCACCAACATGAAGGAGCGCTTTCCCAAGGGGCTGGCCATTGAAGTGCTGGTCACCCGCGAGCAAAACGCCGAGGGGATGGTGACGGTCAGCGCCCGGGCCCTGGAACTGCGCCAAAGCTGGGACAAGGTGATGGCGATGGCGAAGGAAAGCACCGTCGTGCAGGTGAAGGTGAATGGCTTCAACCGCGGAGGCGTGACCTGCGAGCTGGAGGGCCTGCGGGGTTTCATTCCCCGTTCCCAGCTCAGCGAGGGCGAACACCATGAGGCCCTGGTGGGCAAAACCATCGGCGTGGCCTTTTTGGAGGTGAACCCCGAAACCCGCAAGCTGGTGCTCTCAGAAAAAAAGGCCGCCAGCGTCAGTCGCTTTCGCGAGTTGGAGGTGGGCCAGCTGGTGGAGGGCCAGGTTGTGGCCATCAAACCCTATGGATTTTTTGTCGACCTGGGCGGAGTCAGCGGCCTGCTCCACCACTCCGGAGTCACGGGCGCCGTGCTTCGGGACCTGAGGGAAGCGTTTCAAACAGGCGACAGGCTCATGGCATTGATCACTGAGGTGGATGGGCAGCGGGGCCGGATTGCCCTCAACACGGCCCTGCTGGAAAACCAGCCGGGAGAACTGCTGATCGCCAAAGAGCAGGTGATGGCGGAGGCCTCCGAGCGGGCCGGGCGGGCCCGCTCCCTGTTGCAACAAAAGGTGGAAAGCGGCCGAGCCGCGGGGGATGGGGACGGGGAGGGGGTCAACCCCGCACCCAACCCTGACGGGTCGGATCGCCCGGTGCATCCATGACGGCAAGCGCTCCCGCCCTGGTGGGACTGAGTGGAGCCGACTGGGAGGTGGATTTCTATTCCCGCCCCGTCCTTGACGCGGACGGCCGCAAACGCTGGGACCTGCTGATTTGCGCCACGCCGGCCATCGGTTCTCCCCTCCCCTTGGAAGGGACCCCGGACACTCCCTTTCGTTTTGAAAAGCGCTGCTCCGCCAATTCCGTGAATTCCCAATGGCTCCGCGAGGCCTTCGCTGAAGCCCTCGCGGAGGCCGAACGGCAGGGATGGCCCTCCCCCCGTCGCTTGCGCTGTTGGAGGGGCTCCATGCGGGCCATGGTGCAGCGGGCAGCCGAATCCCTGGGCTTGGTGGTGGTTCCCAGCCGACGTTGCTACGCCCTGATCGATTGGCTCCGGGAACGGGAACGGACGGTTTACCCCCAAGAAGAGGGTTACATGGCCGGGCCCCTGGCCCCCCCACCCCAGCCCCAGCGGACGCCCCCCCTTCCCTGGCCCGAGGTGGCGCGGGGAGACCATTGGAGTTGGGCCCTTTTGCCCCTTGAGGCCCTGCGGGAGGCCCAGGAGTGGTCGATTGGGTTTGCGGGCTTGCTTCCGGTTCCGACGGAACCGCGCCCCCAAGCCTCCGTGCCCGGCATACGCCTGTTCAGCCGGCAGCGGGCCCTCGCCGTGGCAGGTTGGCTGGCGGGCCTCGAACCCGCCAGGCTGGAGGTGGACGCCGATCAGTTGATTTTGGAGGCGGGTCTGGATGACCGGTGGCGCTTGGCTAGCCTGCCTAGGGATGAAGCCACCGCCACGCGGGAAGCCCTGCAACGGTCCCGCGAGGAGGTGGGGGGCCTGCAGTTTTTAGCCGTCCAGACCAGCGAGACATCCACCTCGTTTGAGGGGTTTTGGATGCTGAAAGACCAGCCCGATGGCTGAGGACACTCCAGCTCCCTTTGATCGGCCCGACGCCATCTTCAACACCCTGGAAGGCTGGACCTGGGTCGGCACCTATGGCGGTTGGTACCTCCAATGTGATCGTCTCGCCCCGTTTGAGCATGGCTTTTTCACGCGCCAATGGCAGGGGCGCGAGCCGGAGGAGCTGGCTGGCTATTTGAGCGCGGGAATCAGCGTGCACCGACCCCGCCAAGTTCACAGCGCGCGGGTGCTGGTCGCCCATGAGGCGGTGGCCCCGCCATGGCCAGAAGCGGATGGCTTGGTGAGCAGCGAGGGAGGACAGAGCCTGTGGGTTTGTGGTGCCGATTGCACACCAGTGCTGATCGCCGACCCCCGCGGCGGCCGTGTGGCCGCCTGCCATGCCGGTTGGCGGGGGGTGGCCGGACGAATCCTGCCGAGGGCGATCGCCCTGCTGGAGCAGGCCGGCAGTCGCCGAAGCGATCTGCTTGTGGCCCTGGGCCCAGCCGTGAGTGGCGCGTCGTACCAGGTGGAGAGGGTGGTCAGCCAACAGGTGGCCGAATCCCTGTTCCCTCCCAGCCCCATCCATCCGGGTGGCGTGGGGGCCCTGGAGGACTTGCTGGCCTGCGGAGCCCTGGCGGCGGATCCCATGCCTTCCCGTGATCGTCTCGACATCCGTTTAGCCAGCCGCCGCCAGCTGGAACGGGAAGGCATTCCCCCCGGCAACATCAGCCTCTGTCCTCTGTGCACGGTTGGCGAACCCTTGCTGTTTCATTCCTGGCGTCGCGACCAAGTGAAAGCCGTCCAGTGGAGCGGAATCGTCTCTCAGATGTGAGAACGGACATCGCGGCGACGGGGTAGCCGGGGTCGAAACGGGCGAGGGAGAAGGGCGGTGGGAAGCGCAACAACAACTCCCGTCCATTTGGGACCGCCCCCAGGGCCAGGCGTCTCAGGTGTTGAAGGAATGGGGGGTGGCTGTTTTCCGCCGCCGCTGTGACAGGAACTGGCCGGCCTTTTTCCCGCGGAGGGGTACGCTCTGCACTTGCAAAAAGGCGCCTCTTGTAGTGATAATGCAAATGTTGCATTTTTCCCCAACATGCTTACGGGAACCGACCTCCTGGCCAAGGTCAAGGAGATGGGTGACGTCAACAAATCCGACCTCGTGCGAGCCTGTGGCTATGTCTCCACCAAGAAGGATGGCACTGAGCGCCTAAATTTCACCGCCTTCTACGAAGCCCTCCTCAATGCGAAGGGTATGGACATCGGCGCCTCCTCTAAGGGGGGCAAGGCTGGGCGCAAGTTGAGCTTCAACACCAAGGTGCAGTTCAATGGCAACCTCATGGTGGGCAAGGCCTACACAGCCCTGTTGGATCTCAAACCCGGCGATGAATTTGAAATCAAGCTTGGGCGCAAGCAGATCCGGCTGGTCCCCCTGGGTGGGGATGACGAGGAGAGCTGAGGGCCCGAACCGTGGCCTCGGCCACTTTGAGGCCATCAATCGCGGCTGAAAGAATGCCCCCGGCATAACCGGCCCCCTCGCCAGCGGGGAAAAGGCCGGGGGTGTTTTCACTTTCCAATGTTTGGGGGTGACGAGGGATGCGGACGGGTGAGGAGGTGCGTGTCTCCACACCCGTCAGGATGGCCTCCGGCAGCAAATACCCAGGCAGGGTTTTGCCAAAGATCGGCAGTGCCTCACGGATGGAGGAGAGCACAAAGTCTGGCAAGCAGTTGTCCAGTGAAGCCATCACCAGGCCTGGCAAATAGGATCCCCGCACGGGTCCCTCCCCCCGCCGCTCTGCCCCGTCGCCGTCGTCCCCACACGGTGCCTGGCCGGACAAAAAATCCGCCAATGTTTGGGCTGGAGCTTGGTAGGTTCCCCCACCCGCGGCAAACGCCTGCTGTTCCCAATGGCGTTGAAAGGCCACGCCAGCCAGTGGGTCTCCAGGCC
>JBKCVY010000095.1:0-11712 GCA_046317475.1 Cyanobacteriota bacterium
GGGAACGGGCCTTGTCGAGCAACTCCTTCCCCTCCAACGGTGTTGGGGCTGGCTGGGCACTGGGGTCGATGGCCGCACCGGTAGGCAGTGGGGCAGGGGTGGGGTGGGCTGAACCCTGGTTGGCAGCCATCCGCAGGGAGAAACGCTACTAAATTGATTTTGCCAACAGGAGCTGGTTAAGGCAAGGAAATCAAGAAAACCAACCCCACGAGTTGGGCTTACAACAGATAGAGGAGCCCATAAAGCACCACCCAGATGCCATCGACAAAGTGCCAGTAAAGCTCTGCCGCCTCCAGGCCAAAGGGAGAGGCCGCGGACACTTTGCCGGAAGGCCCAACCTGAAGCAGCACGACAAGGATGCAGATCACCCCCAGGGTGACATGGAGGCCGTGGAATCCGGTCAGAGCGTAAAAGGTGCTGGCGAAGAGATTGTCCGTCAGGCCAAACGGCAGGTGAAAATACTCAATCATTTGCCCGGCCAGAAAGGCGATCCCCAGACCCGCTGAAATAAGCAACCACAGGCGGCAGGTAGGGATTTGGGAGGTCAGGAGGGCACGGCCAGCGCGATGGAAGGTGAAACTGCTCAGGATCAGAAGAACCGTGTTCAGGGAGGGCAGGAACAGTTCAAGCTCGTAGTTTGAACCACTTGGAAGGGGGTTCACCGCTCGAAAAGTAAGGTAAGCCGCAAAAAAACCTGCGAAGGTCATGCCATCCGCCACAAGAAAGGTGGCCAGTCCAAAAAGACGGGCATCCTTGTGCTCCGTGGCTGAGTGATGGGCCTCCATAGTGGGGTGCGACCTGGCGGCAAGGTCACCGGTGGCGGGTTGGGTCAAGCTATCCATGACTGGATTGGTGAGGGTGGGGGACTCAGGACCGTCAGGCTGGACAATCAGGCAATTGGGACGGAGACCAGTGGACTGGGAAGGACATCGAGCCCTAGCCAGCCGTCCAAACGTCCTTGCCTGTTGCTAAATCCACTGGCAACGCGCTGGCGGGCTGCTGTCCATAACCGTAGGGATGGCTCACCAAGGGGGCCTCCCCCATCCAATTTTCCACGGGAGGGGGGGAGGTTGTCAGCCATTCGGGGGTCAAAGCATTCCAGGGGTTGTCTCCGGAGGGAACTCCGCCCCACAAACTCCAGATGACGTTGTAGAGAAAAGGCAAGGTGCTCACGGCCATCAAAAGAGCTCCGACCGTGCTGAGTTGATTCAAGGTTGTGAACGTAGGGTCATATTCAGCCACCCGCCGTGGCATTCCATTCAGGCCCAGCCAATGATGGGGCGCAAAGCAAAGATTGAAGCCAATGAAGGTCAGGAGAAAATGAAGCTTGCCCAGAGGCTCATTCAACATCTTTCCCGTGAACTTGGGATACCAGTGATAAATCGAACTGAAGATCACAAAAACGCTTCCACCGTAAACAATATAGTGAAAATGTCCCACAACAAAATAAGTATCGTGAACGTGGATATCAAATGGCACCTGGGCTAGCGCCACGCCGGTAATGCCGCCAAAAACGAAATTAACGATGAATGCACAGGCAAAAAGCATGGCGCTATTGAGGGCAATTTTTCCGCCCCACAAGGTGGCCAGCCAATTAAAGAACTTAATCCCCGTGGGAACGGCGATGAAGGCAGTGGCAATGGTAAAAAACAACCGCATCCATGGAGGCGTGCCACTGGTAAACATGTGATGGGCCCAAACAATGAGCCCAAGAAAAACAATGCCCATAATGGAATAAACCATTGTGCTGTAGCCAAACAATGGTTTTCGAGCATGAATGGGGAGGATTTCGCTGACCAAGCCAAAGGCAGGCAGAACCATGATATAAACGGCCGGATGGGAGTAAAACCAGAACAGGTGTTGATAGACGACCACGTTGCCACCCAGGCTTGGATTGAAGAAGCCAGTGTGGGCCACAATGTCAAAACTCAAGAGCAGCAGGGTTCCAGCCAAAACTGGTGTGGAAAGAACAGCCAAGATGCTTGTTCCCAGCATTGCCCAGCAATACATAGGCAGTTGCATCATCTTTAAGCCTGGCCGCCGTATCTTTAAGATGGTTGTAATGAAATTAATCGCGCCAAAAATTGAGCTACCACCCAACAACAAAACGCTGATGATCCAAACAACCTGAGCCATCGCTGGCGTGGTCAGGCTGAGGGGTGGATAGGCGGTCCAGCCCGATTGGGCCGAACCCGTTATGAAGTGGCTGGCGATGAGCAGGAGGCCAGCGGGTGGAATCATCCAGAATGCAACGGCATTGAGCCGCGGAAAAGCCATGTCCCTAGCTCCTACATAAAAAGGGATCAAGTAATTACCAAAACCACCATTAACAACAGGAACAATCCAAAGAAATATCATTACTGTTCCATGCAATGTTAAAACTTCGTTATACGTTTCCCTGCTGACAAAATCGGACATAGGACTCACCAGCTCCGTGCGGATCACACCCGCCAAGGCGCCACCAATAAGATAAAAGATGAAACTGGTCACAATATACTGAATGCCAATCACCTTGTGATCCAAGCTAAAACTGAAATAACGCAGCCAACCCTTGGGTTGAAGACTGGGAGAAGGAGGTTCAAAGACGTTTAAGTCTTGGGGGGAAGCAATGGTCATGGGTCAGGCAATGGGTTGGGTGGGGAATTGGGCCACAGCTGCAGATTGCTGGCGAATGGGACTATTTTTTTGCAGCCAAGCGTCAAAGTCTTCAGGCTCATGGACGACGACAGAGGACCGCATTCCACCGTGGTATGGGCCGCAAAGCTCGGCGCAAACGATGGGATAAGTTCCAGGACGGGTTGCCGTGAAAGTCAGAATGGTCTGCTGTCCAGGAATAATGTCTTGCTTGAGCCGGAACTGGGGGACCCAGAAAGCATGAATAACATCATTGGCCTTCATCCTCAGCTCCACAGCTTGATTGACCGGTACATGAAGCTCACCACTTGTGATGCTGGCACCTGGATAATTAAATATAAAAGCAAACTGTAAGGCTGTTAGATTAACAATAAGCGCATTCTCACCGGACAGCAAACCTATGCCACCCCACACTCTAGATTCAGAAGATGGAGAAGGAACGCCAGTGGTAATGGCTGCCTCCTGAAGAGCTGAGGATTGAGACATGGAGGAATGGACCATAGAGCTGTGGTCGTTAAGAGGGGTCATGCCCCCCATGCGTTCATAAATGTCGTAACTGTAGATACCAATAAATAGAACAACAATGGCGGGAATGGCTGTCCAGACAATTTCGAGGGGAAGATTTCCTTCAATGGGCGCCCCATCAGCCGTATCGCCCGGACGTCTGCGGAACCGCACCAAACTAAAAATCAATAGCCCCAGGATCCCAATGAACAAAACGCTGCCAATGCTAAAGAGAACCTTAAAAAGCTCGTCGTAGACAGGCGCGTTTTGGCTGGCATCCAGTGGGAGCAAAGAAACGTTCTGGCCGAGCCATAAACCCGCCAGGACGAGGACCATTCCCACCAAGAAGGTGATCAGGGAGGGAGGAATCGGCATGGGCGGTTGTGAGCGGAGAACAAGACTGAGTTGGGGAGAACCAACCCACGGGAAGGGTTGGGCGGAAACCTAGTTCAGGGTATGAACCCAGCGGGTGCCAACGCGAACAATTTCCATCAAAGGAAGCAATTGCCGTCAAATTTTACAAATCTAGCGCTGATGTTTGGAATCCCTGATCTGAAAAACCTCGTTACGATGGCCTGGCTGTGTTTGAACAGGCTTTGAACCGACCGTCCTCCTTGAGGGTGCTGTCCTCCCATTTGGTGGTTGCCCTTGTGGCCCTCGTGGTGATTGGTGGTGCGACCCGGGTGATGGAAGCGGGGTTGGCCTGCCCGGACTGGCCCCTTTGTTATGGGGTTTTCCTTCCGGGCCGGCAAATGAACCTCCAGGTTTTTCTGGAATGGTTCCACCGCTTGGACGCCTTTCTGGTCGGGGTGACCCTGCTGGTGCTGCTGGTCGCAAGTTTTTGGCATCGGCAACAGCTCCCCTCTTGGATGCCATGGACAACGCTTCTCGCCGTTGCCTTGGTCGCTGTGCAGGGAGCCCTGGGGGCCCTCACCGTCACCCAATTGCTGGCCTCCTCCACCGTGACCGCCCACCTGGCGACCGCCCTCCTGTTGGTTGGGGTCGTGAGCGGCATTGATCAGGGGTTGGTGCAGGCTTCCAATCCCATCCAACCCCCTCCAACACCTCCTGGTCCGGCCAGCGCTCGATGGCTGATCCTTCCAGTCACGGCAACAGCGCTTGTCTTTGCCCAGTGTGTCTTGGGCGGCCTGATGGCCAGCCAGTGGGCTGTTGATCACTGTTTTCAATCTGGAAATCAATGCGAGTGGTTGATGCGCCACCGCCAGCTGGCCCAACCCGCCGCCCTGGCCGTTGGGGTTCTAGCCCTCAGCACCGCCCTCTCCCCCTCTTCCGATTCCCAGTCCCGCACACTGTCCTTTGGGGCCGCTGGCCTGGTTGGCCTCCAGGTTCTTCTGGGGATCCTCACCCTCCGCTGGCAATTGGGACAGCCACTCCTCACCATCGGCCACCAGTTGGTCGCGGCCTTGCTGATGGCATGTCTAGGAGCCCTTTGCGGAAGGGCCTTTCTCGCCTCCCACCCGCAATCCATGTCCCCATCCTTGGAGGTGACCTGTGGCTAGCAGTTCCATTCCCCGCTCGGTTCGCCTCCCAGCTTGGCTGGAGGTGGCCAAGCCCCGGTTAATCCCCCTTTTGCTTGCCACAACCATCGGCGGCATGGCCCTTTCGGCGGGTTGGCCCTTGGATCGCACCCGGTTGTTCTGCACCCTGGCCGGTGGCGCCCTGGCCGCGGCCGGTGCCGGTGTCCTGAATTGTCTATGGGAAGAAGACCTCGACCGGCGCATGCAACGCACAAGTGCCAGGGCCATTCCCTCCGGCCGCCTGGCCCAAGCCCAGGCGTTCGCCTTGGCCATTGCCCTCACCGTTGGATCCGTGCTCCTGCTGGTTTTGGGGGTGAATCCGCTGGCGGCCTCCTTAGCCCTACTCGGTCTTTGCAGCTATGTGTTGCTCTACACCGCTTATCTCAAGCCTCGGACCTCCTGGAACATTGTGATCGGCGGCGTGGCGGGCGCCATTCCCCCCCTGGTGGGAGCCGCGGCGGCAGGCTCCCTGGGTTGGCCGTCCTGGTGGCTGTTTGCTCTGGTGCTGGTGTGGACACCAGCCCATTTCTGGGCCCTGTCCTTGCTGCTGCGCGAGGACTACCGGCTGGCTGGGATTCCAATGTTGCCCGTCGTCAGTGGGGTGGTTCCGACCACTAGGGCAATAGCCCGTTACAGCGGCTTCACGGCTTTACTGAGTTTGCTGGGGATCCTGGCCCTTCCCTCCGGGGGATGGCTCTATGGACTCCTTGTGCTGCCGTTCAACGGCCGTCTGCTACAGCTCTCCCACAGATTGTGCCAACGACCTGAGGATCCCAAGGCGGCGCGTGATCTGTTCCGCTGGTCGATTTTCTATATGTTTGGCATTTGTCTCCTGCTCCTGTTGGCCCGCACGCCCCAGGCCTCTGTCGTCCAGCTCCCAGCCTTGTCGGTTCTCCTCCATCTTCCTGGCCCTTGCTCTGCCTAGATTGCGGCTTCCTCAACTGTCGCGGAGACGCTGGGCTTGATTGAGCTGCACCATCTCAAGAAGCGTTTCGGAGGGGGACGGAAAACCCCACCGGTACAGGCCCTGGATGACTTGTCCCTCGAGGTGCCACGCGGTTGCCTCTATGGCTTGCTCGGCCCCAATGGCGCCGGCAAAACCACCGCCATCCGCATCCTCTGCACGTTGCTGGCCCCCGATGCCGGCACGGTGAGGGTTGCGGGGCATGATGCCCTGCTTGATCCTCGCTCTGCCCGTTGTCAGCTGGGATACGTGGCCCAGGAGGTGGCCATCGACAAAATTCTCACCGGACGCGAACTCTTGCGATTGCAAGGGAATCTCTATCACCTCCCCGCTGCCGCAATCGAGGATCGGCTCAATGAGCTGATCGGCTCACTCGCCATGGAGGAATGGATCGATCGGCGTTGTGGCACCTACTCCGGTGGGATGCGCCGCAGACTTGATCTATCCGCCGGGTTGCTCCACCGGCCATCCGTTCTCGTTCTGGATGAGCCGACCGTGGGCCTGGACATCGAAAGCCGCACCGCGATTTGGCAAGTGTTGCGCGACCTGCGGGACAGCGGCACCACCATTCTGCTCAGCAGCCACTATCTGGAAGAGGTGGAGGCCCTGGCCGATCGATTGGCCATTGTGGAGGCTGGGAGAGTCATCGCGGAAGGATCTCCGGAGCAGTTGAAGCAGTCTCTTGGTGGAGACCGGGTCACCCTAAGGGTGCGAGAATTTAGCGATCTTGATGAAGCCCACTCGGTGCGAGACCTACTGAAGGACTGCCCAGGAGTCCGTCAAGTTGTCGTGAATCGAGCCCAGGGGCACTCATTAAACCTTGTCGTTGACGACGAGGAGGTTGTCAACACAATACGCTCACAACTTACGGCGCACAATCACCCCATTTTTGCCCTTGCCCTCAGCCGTCCCAGCTTGGATGATGTCTACCTTCAGGCCACCGGTCGCACATTGATGGATGCGGAACTGGCGGTCCTGGGGCAGCGGGATGCAAAGGAAGAGCGCAAACAGCAGATGCGCTGAACCCGCTCGCGGCTCAACTCCCCTACACACCTCACCGTTTGCCCCCAGTCCCGTTTCGACCATGACCAGCCTCTCCCCAACACTGACCCCCCTGCCATCCAACACCGGCCAGTCTTCCGCCCTGGCGGAAATCAGCCAGGAAACCTTGGCGCTGACCCGCCGGCTGTTCATCCAGTTGGCGCGCCGTCCTTCCACCCTCGTCGCAGGCGTGCTGCAACCCCTGATCTGGCTGTTGCTATTTGGGGCCCTCTTCGCCAAGGCGCCAACAGGATTTTTGCCAGGTGGGGAAAATTATGGCCGTTTCTTCGGAGCAGGGGTAATAGTATTCACCGCCTTCAGTGCAGCCCTGAATGCCGGCTTGCCAGTGATGTTTGACCGGGAATTTGGATTTTTAAATCGCCTGTTAGTCGCCCCCCTGCGTTCTCGCAGTTCAATTGTTCTAGCCTCAATTCTCTACATCACGACCCTAAGCTTGCTTCAGAGTTTTGCCATCCTCGCAGTGGCTTCCCTTTTGGGATATGGCTGGCCAGGAGTCGCGGGATTGCCGGTCGTACTGCTCACACTATTGCTGTTGGTTGTGGCCGTCACCGCTTTGAGCCTTGGGTTGGCTTTCGCACTGCCTGGTCACATTGAGATGATAGCTGTAATTTTTGTGATCAATCTGCCATTGCTATTCGCCAGTACCGCCCTAGCCCCCCTTTCCTTCATGCCAACATGGTTGGCCTGGTTTGCTTCGCTCAACCCCCTTACCTTTGCCATTGAGCCAATTCGTGCCGCCTACACCGGCCATTGGCACCTCAACGATGTTGTTCTTGTGGCCCCCTACGGTTCCCTCTCCTCGGCCACTTGCCTGGCCGTGCTCTTTGGCCTTGCCGTGGGACTCTTTCTGGTGGTCCGTCCGCTACTGGATCGAAAACTTCAGTAGTCATCAAGCCTTACCGCTGACCCGACCGTGTTGCATCCCTATTCCCCCCCATCGCCAGCTGTTGATTGGCAGGACGACCTCCTCGCCGCCATCCAACAACGTGACGCCCCACGGGCCCGTGCTTTGGCGCAACGCTGCGTGCATCGTCGAGGGATGCAGGCCCTTGAGACGGTAATCGAGCGCGCCTCCCTGGCCACGGGAGACTCAGGGGACGTTCGCGATTGGCTGCTTGTCCTGCTGCAAAAAGAACAGCCAGTCCCGACCACGACACCGCTGGAGCCCGCGACCCTTCCACCTCCCCCCCCGGTCACGGACCAGGGCGAGGGGCGTAGAACCGATCCCGTGCCTGCGCCGGAGGCCGTGCCCGAACCAGACCGGCCCGCGGCGGAGGCTGTCCCGCACGTGAAGCCTGAGATGGGGCCGATCCCCCAGCCCTTGGCCAACCCTGGGGCCCAGCCGTCTCCACCAAGGTCCCGCGAGCAATCAGCGGATTCCATGGCCGCCCCAGGCTCCTCACCAACACCCGCCTCCAGCTCCGCTGATCTGGACCAGGCCTTTGCCCCCTTGGAAATTGCCTTTCCTCCCCTGCCATCCGTGGAGCACCACCACGACGCCGTCCCCACCCAGCCCATGGCGGAAGCTCCAATCGGCCGGACAGCCAACCAAACCCACCCGATGGCCCACGACGACTTGGCTGACGGCCAGGTTGGAGGGGATGGCTTCACCTCTCCGGATGAGCCGCTGCCCGACGGGCCCACCCTGACCCCAAACCCTGAGCGGAAGCTTCAACAGGCGTTCTTGGCGGACTTTGAGCCCCATGACCTTGCCGCGCCTGAGCCCAAGTTTCACGTGGAGGGAACCAGCGCTGGCGATCCCCCGCCCCTCCCCCGCCCCCGGCAACCAGGTGCCTCGATGGAGGTGGAGGCGTCCGCCGCTCCAACCCTGGCGGCATGGCGTGCCTGGCTGCCCGGGGCGTTCCGAACACGTCGGCGGTCCTAAAACAGGATCATGGAATGCTGGTCCGCGTTGAAAGGGGGTCTGATTGTTTCTGTCCAGGCCCCTGAAGGTTCCCCGCTCCGCCATCCCTCTGTCATCGCGGCCATGGCGGAGGCTTGTTTGGACAATGGGGCGGTGGGGGTTCGTGTGGAGAGTCCAGAGCACGTTGCCGCCGTGAGGCGGCGCTGTCCCCACGCCCTGATCGTTGGCTTGTGGAAACGAAGCTGGCCAAACAGCGCCGTCTACATCACCCCCCGTTGGCAGGAACTCAAAGCGATTTGGGGGGCGGGAGCGACTGTGGTGGCCCTGGACGCCACCGAGCGGACCAGACCGGAAGGGCAGACGTTGGACGAACTGGTAGCGCACGCCCAGGAAGAACTGCAGGTCCCCCTGATGGCGGATGTGGACTCCCTAGCCGCGGGGAAGCGGGCCGCGCAATTGGGTTGTGCCTGGGTGGGCACCACCCTTTACGGTTACACAGAGGCCACCAAGAACGCCAGCCCCCCAGCGTTTGATTTGCTGGGCCAGCTGCGTCAAGAGTTGCCGGTCGAGATCCCTGTGGTTTGTGAAGGGGGTATCAGCTCACCGGAGCAGGCCAGGGAGGCCTTGCTTCGAGGAGCGGATTTTGTTGTGGTGGGAACGGCCATTACGGGCGTGGATCAGACCGTGGCCCGGTATGTGAAAAATTTGGGGTAAACAGCTCAAATCTTTCTGTAGGGGGCGTGAATCGGGTCCCGGGAAGTCGCAGTATTGGGGATGTGAGTCTTGGAGGACGATCGGATCCATGCCATTGACACGTCTTCTCAGTTGGTGCGCTCGGCACCTCTTACCCACCCGCCTTTCAGGTCACGGGGCCCTTTGGAGCGTCACCGTGCTTGCGGCGTCTGCCGTACCGCTTCTGCCTGGTCAACTCGCCCAATTTGAGGCGCTGAATCGGGAGCTGGGCAAATTATGCGGCAGCAATCCTCCCCGGCAAGCCCTCACCGTCTGCAAGCTTCACGCCAAGCTGGTGAGGGCCTTTTAAGCCGGCAATCCCTTACATCATTCCGGGCATGCCCATGCCACCCATTCCGCCCATGCCACCCATTCCGCCCATGCCCCCATCAGCTGGGCCGGAACTGGGGGGCTCGGGACGGTCGGCGATGATGGCCTCCGTGGTCAAGATCAGGGAGGCGATTGAGGCGGCATCTTGCAAGGCAAGACGCACCACCTTTGCCGGATCCAAGATGCCCACGCTGAGCAGATCTTCGTAGACGCCGGTGAGGGCGTTGAAACCCTTCCCCTGGCGAAGGGTTTCGGACACGACCACATCACCATTCACCCCCGCGTTGTTGGCAATCTGGCGCAAAGGTTCCTTCAGGGCGTTTTGGATCAGGCGCACCCCAGTGGCTTGATCACCCGTCAGGGAGGCCAGCATGGCATTGAGATCCTCAGCCAATTGCAGAAGCACCGTGCCCCCCCCCGGAATGATGCCCTCTTCCACCGCGGCCCGTGTGGCATTGAGAGCGTCTTCAATGCGCAACTTGCGGTTGCGAAGTTCAGTTTCCGTCGGAGCTCCCACCTTGATCACGGCCACGCCTCCGGCCAACTTGGCGATGCGTTCGTTCAGTTTTTCCCGGTCGTACTCGGAATCGGTGTTGTCCAGCTCCCTTTTGATGGATGCGATCCTTTGGGAAATGGCCCCGCGACGATCCTCGCGGGCAATCAGGGTGGTTTGATCCTTGCCAATCGTGATGCGTTGGGCCAGGCCAAGGTCATTCAGGGTCGCCTTGGCGAGACTCATGGCTCGGTCTTCGCTGATCACCGTGGCTCCCGTCAGCACAGCCAGGTCTTCGAGCATGGCCTTGCGGCGATCGCCAAAGCCGGGAGCGCGCACCGCGGCCGCCTGAAGGACACCACGGGTCTTGTTCACCACCAACGTGGCGAGTGCTTCCCCCTCCACATCCTCAGCGATGATGACCAGGGGCCGTCCGGCCCGGGACACCGCTTCGAGGATGGGGACCAAGTCTTGGACACTACTAATTTTGCGATCAGTGATTAAAATCGATGCATTTTCATAGCTGCACTCTCGCCTTTCCTGATCCGTGATGAAGTAGGGAGAGCTATAACCGCGATCAAAGGCCATGCCCTCGGTCACCTCCACCTCCGTCGCCAGCGATTTGGACTCCTCCACGGTGATGACGCCATCCGTGCTGACTTTTTCCATCGCATCAGCGATCATCTGGCCCACCGCCTCGTCATTTCCTGCGCTCACGGTCGCCACTTGACGGATCCCCTGGCCCTCCACCGGGGTGCTGCGACTGGCAATGCCCTCCACGGCCCGAGCCACCGCCTGCTCCATGCCTCGCCGCAATTCCACCGGATTGCAGCCGGCAGCGACGTTGCGCAATCCCTCCCGCACCATGGCCTGGGCGAGGACGGTGGCTGTGGTCGTGCCGTCCCCAGCCGTGTCCTTCGTCTTGGAAGCCACTTGCTGCATCAGCTTGGCGCCAAGGTTTTCGAAGGGATCGGCAAGTTCAATTTCCTTGGCAATGGTGACACCATCGTTGACGATGTCTGGCGCGCCAAACTTCTTTTCCAGCACCACATTGCGGCCCTTCGGGCCAATGGTGACCCTGACCGCCTCTGCCAGGGCGTTCACTCCACGCTCAAGAGAGTCTCGGGAGGCGTCAGAGAACTGGATCAGCTTGGCCATGATGGGTTGGAATCAACAAGAGACACACTCGCAATCCAGGCTCCCACATGGCGGGGCGGATGGGACCAGCCACCGTCACCGGATCCCGATCTGAAGGGGGCAACGGGCCCGGTGCGGGCCGAAGGTCGGTAAGGTCTGTATTGGATGCGGGCCGGACTTAAAAACGATGGAGGAACTCCTCCAACAAACCCTGGAGGGTGCTGCAGACCGTGCCCTGCCGTCCCCCGCCAGCGCTGACGGTCTGATTTTTCTCCTGATTGCCTCACTCGGCCTGGTCATGGCCCTGGTCTATGTCCCCATCCGGTTGTTTCTCACCGTGACCACCCGCAGCCGTCGGTTGCGGCTGCTGCAACGCATCCGCCGGCTGCGGGACGATCTGGGGCAACCGCTGGCGCCCTCAGCGGGAGAGGATCCTGGCCAGGCCCCCTAGGTG
>JBKCVY010000096.1:0-3091 GCA_046317475.1 Cyanobacteriota bacterium
GCGACAACTGCAAGCACGGGGGATCCCCGCGGCGTGCTTGCACCGCGGCCGGTCGATGGACGATCTGCGAAGCCTGCGGCAGACCCTCATGGATCGTCAGGTGAGAGTGCTCTATTTGGCGCCCGAGCGTCTGCGGGTGGAAAGCACCCGCCAATTGTTGGAAGAGGCTCTGGCAATTGGGTCTCTGGTCGCCTTGGCGGTGGACGAGGCCCATTGCATCAGTGCCTGGGGACATGACTTCCGACCCGACTACCGCCGGCTTGGCCATCTGCGGGCGCTCTGTCCCGGCGTGCCCTTGGTGGCCCTTTCCGCCACAGCCCCCCCCCAGGTGCGGGCGGACATCATCCGGTTGTTGGGACTTCGTCAACCCTTGGTCCAGGTGCGCTCAGCCCGTCGGCTCAATCTGTCCTATGCCATGCGCAGGCGTTCGGCCCAACCCGTGGCCGAAGTGCTGGAGGCCATTGACCGGGCCCGTGGAGCCGTTCTCATTTATGCCCGCACCCGACGCGCTGTCGAAGACTGGTCCCGCCAGCTGCGCCAGGCCGGGGTGGAGGCCATCGCCTACCACGCGGGCATTGATCCTCCCAGTCGAGCGCTTGCCTTGGAGCATTTCCAGACCCATCCTCGACCCGTCTTGGTCGCCACCGTGGCGTTTGGCATGGGCGTGGATCGGGGGGATGTGGGGCTCGTGCTCCATCTCGATTTGCCCGCAAGCCCCGAGGGCTACTTGCAAGAGTCGGGTCGCGCGGGCCGTGATGGGAGGCCGGCAAGCTGCCTGGTGTTGTTCGATCCCGAGGATCGGGATCGCCTGGGCTGGGCCATCCGAGCCGCGGCAGCCCCTCCCGCGGCGGACGACGGGTGGCACGATCCAGAGAATGAACGCATGGCGTTGGCCCAACGGCAGCTTCGCCGGATGGAGGCCATCGCCGAAGGGAGGGAGTGCCGGGAAAGGGCCTTGTTGCGTGCCGTTGGTGAGGTGGGGGACGACTGTGGACGTTGCGATCGTTGCCTGCGCCATGACCCTGGCCGGGACTGGTCGGAGGAGGCGGTGCGCATGCTGGGGGTCTTGCGGGAGCAGAAGGGGCAATCCAGCAAGAGCCTGGCCGAGCGTCTCTGCGAGCGGTACGGCGGAGAGACCGACCGATGGCGCTGGCTCAGTCGCCGCTTGGTGCAGGAGCACCTGCTCGCCGAGAGTGACGATGGCGTGCAACGGTTGTGGCTGCGGAGCTCAGGGCTCCATTTCCTGCGCTCTCCCTGGCCTCTCCACTGGGCCGCCTGCTCAAGCCCCCCGGCGTGAGCAGTAATCGTTCACCAATTTCGTTTCCACATCCGAGGCGGGATCGTTCCACAGCCCCCATTGCCCGGACGCGTTCGTGCTGTTGATCTTGCGGGCCCCGCAATTGATGGCCGTGTAATACGACTCCCCCTTGCCGTTGACCATGGCCGCCACCATGCTGCCGCCCATCGGCTGCCAACTGGTCCAGTCGACCTGCAGGGGGCCATAGGTGCGCCAATCGCTCTTGCCGCTGGCGGCTTGCTGGACCGGGCCCGTCGCAGCGCGCGGGGCGGTGGCGACCGAGCCGACTGGGGTGGGTTTGGGCTGGGACGGGATGGTCGCCCGGGGCTCGGCGCGCCGTTGGGGCGCGGGGGAGGCGGCGGGCGCCTTCTCCACGGGACGGCCATTGACCCGCAGCGTGCTGCCCGCGGGCACGTTGTTGGGATCCGCGAGGGAATTGAGGGACACCAGCTGGCTCACGGAGATCCCATAGCCCCGGGAGATGGCGGAGAGGCTTTCCCCTTTGCGCACCACATGCTCGCTCGCCCCGGGTGTGTAGCTGAACGCGGTGGCCGTGGTCGCGGGGCGGGAGGGGCGTCCCGTGGCGGGCCGGGCGCCCCTGAGTTTGAGCACCTGGCCCGGCTCCACGTGGTTGGGATCGCTGAGATTGTTCAGGGCCACGAGGGTGCTCACGGAGAGGCCGTGGCGATCCGCGATGTCGGACAGCGTTTCCCCCTCCCCCACGGTGACGGTGCCACTGGCGCTGGCTTGGCCGCCGCGGCTGGCGTGACCGCCACTGCCCGCCGGCAGTTTGAGTTGGGTGCCGGCTTCCAGGTGGTCGGGGTCCGTGATGTTGTTGAGCTCCACCAGGCGCTTCATGGAGACGCCTGTGCGATCGGCGATCTCGGAGAGGGTTTCCCCGGGCTGAACCCTCACCTCCCCCGCCATGGAGGGCAGTGGGAGAGCCAGGGCCAGAGCCAGGGCGAGGGCGGCGCGTCGCATGGAATCGATCGTCGTCAGGTCGGCGCACCTTAAGGAGCCTTTGGGCTTCGATCCAGCCCCCCCTGGGCCAATTGCCGCGGTTTATCCGAGCAGGCGCTTCAGCAGGGGCAATTTGCCCGCGTAGGGGGGATAGCGAAAGGTGATGTCCGGCCAAAAGCGCTGTTCCAGGATGGTGCGCTGGTGGGAAAACGTGAGGAATCCCGTCAATCCGTGATAGGCACCGATCCCGCTTTCTCCCACCCCGCCCAGGGGGAGCTGCGGAGCCCCCACCTGGATCACCACATCATTGAAGACCAGGCTGCCGGAGCTGGTGCGCTGCCGCAGGCGCTCCCGATCCTGATGGCGCCGCCCGAAGAGATAGAGGGCCAGGGGTTTGGGGGCGGCCTGCACCCTGGCGATGGCGGCGTCCAAGTCGGGCACGGTGAGCACAGGCAGGAGGGGACCGAACAATTCCTCCGCCATCAAGGGGTCGCTGTCGGGATCGTCCACGCGCAACACAGTGGGCTCGATGCGCCGTTCGCTGGGGTCCATCCGTCCCCCGAGGAGCACCTGGCCCCGGGCGGCCGCCCCCGAGAGGAGACTGGCCAGCCGTTCGAAGTGCTGGGCGGTCACCACGCGGCCGAGGTCGGGGCTGGCCAGGGGATCGGGGCCATAGAGACGGGTGATCTCCGCGCCGATGGCTTCAAGCAGGGCCCCACGCACCTCAGGCACCACGAGCGCGTGGTCGGGCGCGACGCAGGTTTGGCCGGCGTTGAGTCCCTTGCCCCAGACCAGCCGACGCGCGGTTGTGGAAATTTCAGCATCGTCCAACAC
>JBKCVY010000097.1:0-6760 GCA_046317475.1 Cyanobacteriota bacterium
GAGGAAGACATGCCGATCGAATCCGGCATGCTCACCCGTTCCCTGGAAGGGGCCCAGAAGAAAGTGGAAACCTATTACTACGATCAGCGCAAGGAGGTTTTTGAATATGACGAGGTGATGAACAACCAACGCCGCTTTATCTATGCGGAGCGTCGCCGTGTCCTGGAGGGCAGAGAACTAAAACTACAGGTCCTCAGCTATGGAGAGCGTACCATTGATGACATCGTTGAAGCCTATGTAAATCCCGATTTGCCACCGGAGGAGTGGGATCTGCAGCGCCTCCTGGACAAGGTCAAGGAATTTATTTACCTCCTTCAGGATCTCACCCCCGAGCAGTTGCAAGGCCTCACCATGGATGAATTGAAGGCGTTCCTGCAGGAGCAAATGCGCAACGCTTACGACATCAAGGAGGACCAGGTCAACAGGGTGCGACCAGGCCTGATGCGAGAAGCGGAACGTTTTTTCATTCTCCAACAGATTGACACCCTCTGGCGCGAACATCTTCAGTCAATGGAGGCGCTGCGGGAAACCATCCACTTACGGGGTTATGGGCAGCAGCAACCCATCATTGAATACAAAAACGAAGCCTATAACATGTTCCAAGAAATGATGACGCACATGCGCCGCAATGTCATCTACTCGATGTTCATGTTCCAGCCCCAGGTGCCTGAACAGGTCACCGCTTAGGGGGTTGGCACGTCCCCACATTGGGGAGCCGTAAACCGGGAGCCGTATACGGGGGCATCCACAGGAAGGCGGGTCTCAGCTGGAGCTGGACCTCGTTTCCTACCGCTGGGCATCCGGCAGGGCTTGTGACGGAATCGGGTCGCCGAGAAATTCCAAAATCTCTCGGTCGCGGATGTTTTGGGAACGCCCGCCGCAGGGTTCCCGCAGGGGTCGCCCGGCAGCCACCTCCCGCAAGCAGTCTTGCAGCCGATTCACTTCCGATTCCAGTTGGTCGATGCGCTCCATCAGGTTGCGGATGACGCGCGCCTCCGCGTCTGGCAGGGCGGAGTGCGCCAGGGGATCGATGCGCACGCCGGACTGATGCACCACCCGGCCGGGAACTCCCACCACCGTGCAGTCCGGGTCCACATCCCGCAGCACGACGGAGCCCGCGCCGATGCGGGTGTTGGACCCCACCGTGATGGCCCCCAGCACTTTCGCGCCGGCTCCCACCACGACGTTGTCGCAGAGGGTGGGATGGCGCTTACCGCCCTGTTTGCCGGTGCCCCCCAGGGTGACCCCTTGATAGAGAAGACAGTTGTCACCGATCACCGTTGTTTCGCCGATCACCACGCCCATGCCGTGGTCAATGAACACGCCATGGCCGATCTCCGCTCCCGGATGGATCTCCACCCCCGTGAGCTGGCGGGCCGCCTGGCTGAGCAGCCGAGGCAGCAGGGGCACCTTCTGGCGCCAGAGGCGGTGGCTGACCCGATGGATCATCAATGCATGGAGGCCTGGATAGCAGAGCAGGATTTCCAGGGTGCTCTTGGCAGCGGGATCCCGTTCCCGAATCAGGGCGATGTCCGCGGTTACGGCTTTGAAGAGGGTGCGGATGGATCGCATCAGACGGCCAGGAGGCCGATCTCTTTGCGCAGTTGGTCAATGGTGGCACTGCCGAGGTAACTCTGGGCGCAGTGCACCACCGGCAGGCGCATCAGTTGGGAGCGGTTTTGCCGCAAGGTCTGCTCCACCAAGGGAAGGCTCGGGCGATCGCACAACACATGGCTGGCGGCCCTGAGCAGGGCCAACAACCGACTCCCCGTGTCCGGATTGGCGGTCATCACCAGCAATTCATTGCCCCGCATGGAATGCAGGATGACCTCCGCGGCCCTGAGGATGCCCGGACTGATGCTCACCAGTCCCACGCAGCTGCCCGCCCGCAACTCCTTGAGCAGGTCGAGTTCATGGCGGAAGTCATTGAGATCCACGGGAACGGCCCGCACGCCATGGCGTTGGGCAATTTCCTCAACGGGCTGCAAAAAGTAGCGGCTGGTCACCACCGTCCCCTTGCTGGAATTCTCTAGCACCGCCTCCAACTCCTCCATCGGTACCACCTCCACCGGCACTTCCAGGTTGGGGGTGAGTTCCTCGGCGATCAGCATGGAGGCGCCGATGTCCTCCCGTGGCGTGCTCACCAACACCCGCGCCCCGCAGCGCAGCCGCCAATCCACTTCACGGGTGAGCAGCTCCCGCGCCTGTTGCAGCGTGCAGCCGGCATTGAGGAGGCCATCAATGCTTTGGCGCACCACCCGGTCGATGTCGGGCAGCACTTTGGCGCGCAGCCCCGGGGGCGGCTTGATCTCCCTCGGCTTCTGCTGGTCGCGAACGTAGATGCCTGATCCAGCCATGGCCTCCACCACGCCGTCGGTTTCCAGCTGCCGATAGACCTTGCTGATGGTGTTCCGGTGGAGCCCTGTCTGCATGGCCAGCTGGCGCGTGCTTGGCAACCGGTGACCTGGCGGATAGTGACGCGCGGCAATGGCGAAGCAGATCTGGTTGTACAGCTGCGTCGAGGCGGGAATATCGCTCTCCTGCTGGATGTGGAATCGCACGCGGCTCAAGCCAGGGTTCTGGCCGCCACCCTAAGGAGCTTTTGCCTCCGTGACAATTCCCCCCCTGGCATAGGACCATGTGACGGTTGTCGCCGGGCCCGCGTGGAGCATGTTCGCCATGGGTGGGTCACCCTTGCGCCGGAGCGCCTCGGAGAGGTGCCCCTGCGCTGTTGGTGGGCCGAGCCCCGCGGTGGGGCGCCCAAGGGAGGGCTGCTGGTGCTGCCGGAAATCTTTGGGGTGAATCCATGGGTGCGCGCGGTGACCGACCGCCTGGCGGACTGGGGCTATGGCGCCTTGGCCCTTCCCCTCTTCGCGCGCACCGCTCCGGACTTGAGCCTGGGCTATGGGCCGGAGGACGTCCAAACGGGCCGATCGCACAAGGAACGCACCACAGCGCCCACCCTCCTGCAGGATGTGGCGCGGGGCCAGCGCTGGCTGGCCAGCCAGCTCCCCCCCGAGCGCCAGGGCGCGATCGGCTGCATGGGCTTCTGTTTTGGGGGCCATGTCGCCCTCCTGGCCTCCACCTTGGAGGGCCTGGCGGCGAGCTGCGTGTGTTACGGCGCCGGGGTGGTCCAGGGGCGGCCCGGGGGGGGACCGCCGAGTCTGGAGGCGTTGGACCAGGCGTCGGGTCCGGTGCTCCTCCTCTACGGACTCCAGGATCCGCTGGTGCCCCCCGAGGACCTGGGGGCCATCGGCGCCGCGGTGGAACGGGTGCGGCTGGCACGGGGGGAGAATTGGGCGCGGTTGCATACCTTCGCGGCCGGACATGGCTTCCTCTGCGAAGCCCGCGAAGACTTTCAGCCCGCGGAGGCGGAGGCAGCCTGGACCGCCATCCACGGGTTTTTTGAAGCCCACCTCGCCTGAACCGGGACCCTGGCCGTCAGGCGTCCTCAGGAGGGGGGCTGGCGGTTGCCGCGGCGGCGGGCTTGGCTGGCACGGGTTTGGCGGGTTTGGGGGCGGAGGGCGCTTTGCCCGCGGCCTGCCGACGGGGCGAGAGAAACATGATCATGTTGCGCCCTTCCCGTTTCGGGGGCTGCTGGAGTTCGGCGTTCTCCTCCAGGTCCTTCGCCATCCGCAGCAGCAGGGCTTCCGCCAGGGCGGTGTGCTGAATTTCTCGGCCTCGAAAGATCACGGTGCACTTCACCTTGTCGCCCGCCTTGAGGAAGCGGCTGGCCTGGCCGATGCGCACCTGGTAGTCGTGGGAGTCGATCTTGTAACGCATCTTCACTTCCTTGACCTCGGTTTGGTGCGACTTCTTCTTGGCTTCCTTGGCCTTTTTTTCCTGTTCAAACTTGTACTTGCCGTAATCCATCACCCGGCAGACGGGGGGATCGGCCTTTTCGCTGACCAAAACCAGATCCAGCTCGCGCTCGCGGGCCACGGCCAGAGCCGCTTCGCGCGTGATGACCCCAAGCTGACTGCCATCGGCATCAACCACCCGCACGTTGGGGTAATTGATCCGTTCATTGATGTTGGGAAGCTCCCGCACGGGAGCCCGACGGTCTATACGGGGGCGGGGAGGCATTCAGAAGGGCATATTGCACTTCACCCTAAGCCTTGCCGCGTCGTTTGCAGGGCAGCCAATGCACTTTGCCGCAAATCCGCGCCCCGCAGCCAAAGGGGTTGGTGCTGGCGGCGAAACCAGGTGCGCTGCCGTTTGGCGTATTGGCGGGTGCGCCGTTCCGTTCGCGCGATGGCCTCCGCTTCTCCCATCTCACCCCGCAACAGGCCACGGGCCTCCCCATAGCCGATGGTGTCCAGCAGGGGGCAGCTCTCCCCGTAGCGGGCGATCAGGGCCGCGGTTTCGCCCACCAGGCCGTCTTCAAACATGGCAACGGTGCGCGCGTGGATGCGCTGGGACAGGTCGGGGGGATCGAGCCCCAACTCCAGCACGGGCCAGGGCGGTGGGACGCGTCCCTGCTGGGAGGAGAAGGGGCGGCCCGTGGCGAAGCACACCTCCAGGGCGCGTTGGGTGCGGCTGGTGTCAGCGGGGGCGATGCGTTGGGCGGCCACCGGATCGCAGTTGGTCAGCAGGGCATGGCACAACGGTTGGCCCAGGGCCTGAAACTGTTGGCGGAGGTTGGCCTGGGGGGGCACGGCGGGGGGCGCCAGCCCCCGCAGCAGGCCCTGCAGGTACAGACCGCTGCCCCCCGCCACCAGGGCCAGGCCGCGGCGGTGGAGCTCGGCGGTCACGGCGGCCCGGGCCAGGGGAAGGAACTCCTGCAGGGTCATCGGTTGATCGGGAGGGCGCAGGTCGAGCAGCTCATGGCGCGCCCGCCGCCGCTGCTGGGCCGTCGGCTTGGCGGTGCCGATGTCCATGCCGATGTAGAGCTGGCGCGCGTCCACGCTGATGACCGCCAGGTCCAGGGCGTCCGCCAGGGCCAGGGCCAGGTCGGTTTTGCCGCTGGCCGTGGGACCCATCAGAGCGATCACCAGTCCGGGGTGGGGCGACTGGGGGGCGGATGCTTGAGCGGTCGACGTCATGGCGTCCACTTTCGGGCCCGATGGGGTGGTGGCCAGGAGGCACAGGCGACACGGGGTTAGACCCCCTGGGGGAATAGGCCATCAGAGGCGCCTGGCTGGCGCGAGGACGGGCGAATGGTAAATTTGACCCCTCGGGCATCCCCCTTCCCCTTTTACGCCTTCCCCACGGCGTTCTCAAGGCCCTTTCCAAGGCGGCCCCGGTCGCCCCCCTCTCCCCCTCCCTCCTGAGAACCGCCCGCGCATGAGCGACTCCACGCGAGTGCAATCCGCCTACGGCGCCGAACAGATCCAGGTGCTGGAAGGCCTGGAACCGGTCCGGAAGCGGCCGGGGATGTACATCGGCTCCACCGGTCCCCGGGGGCTTCACCACCTTGTCTACGAGGTGGTGGACAATTCCGTGGACGAGGCCCTGGCTGGGCACTGCGACGCAATTGTGGTGGTGCTGCACGGGGATGGGTCCGTCGGCGTCACGGATAACGGCCGCGGCATCCCCACCGACATCCATCCCCGCACGGGCAAAAGCGCCCTGGAAACGGTGCTCACCGTGCTGCACGCGGGGGGAAAATTTGGCTCGGGTGGCTACAAGGTGTCCGGGGGGCTGCATGGCGTCGGCATCTCGGTGGTGAACGCCCTCAGCGAATGGGTGGAGGTCACGGTGTTCCGCCAGGGGCAGGAACATCACCAACGGTTTGAGCGGGGCGTGCCTATCGGCTCGCTGGCGGCCAAGCCAGCGGAAGATCCCCAACGCACCGGCACCCAGGTCCGTTTTCTGCCCGACACTGAAATCTTCACGGGTGGCATTGAGTTCGACTTTCAAACCCTGGCGGCCCGGCTGCGGGAGCTGGCGTATTTGAATGGCGGGGTGCGCATCATTTTTCGTGATGAGCGCCCTGCCCAGGGCAAAAGCGAATGCCACGAAGAGATTTATCACTACGAGGGCGGCATCAAAGAATATGTGGCCTACATGAACGCGGAGAAAGACCCCCTGCACCCGGATATTATTTATGTGAACTCAGAAAAGGATAACGTCCAGGTCGAAGCTGCTCTGCAATGGTGTGTTGACGCCTATTCAGATAATATCTTTGGGTTTGCCAACAATATCCGCACTGTCGACGGGGGCACCCACATTGAGGGCTTGAAAACCGTCCTCACGCGAACCCTCAATGCCTTTGCCAAGAAGCGGGGCAAGCGCAAGGAGAGCGATTCCAACCTCGCTGGTGAAAACATCCGTGAGGGTCTGACGGCCGTACTGTCGGTGAAAGTGCCAGATCCGGAGTTTGAGGGACAAACAAAAACCAAGCTGGGCAACACCGAGGTGCGAGGCATTGTGGATACGCTGGTCGGGGAAGCCCTGGCCGAGTATCTGGAATTTCACCCTTCGGTGATCGATCTGATCCTTGAAAAGGCCATTCAGGCCTTCAACGCAGCGGAGGCCGCTCGTCGGGCCCGTGAACTGGTACGGCGCAAATCCGTTCTGGAGAGTTCCACACTTCCTGGCAAGTTGGCGGATTGCAGCTCCCGCGATCCCAGCGACTCTGAAATTTATATTGTTGAGGGTGATTCGGCTGGCGGCTCAGCCAAGCAGGGCCGCGATCGGAGGTTTCAGGCAATCTTGCCCCTGCGGGGTAAGATTTTGAATATTGAAAAAACAGATGATTCTAAGATTTATAAAAACACTGAAATTCAAGCCCTGATTACGGCCCTCGGTTTAGGCA
>JBKCVY010000098.1:0-1456 GCA_046317475.1 Cyanobacteriota bacterium
GCTGAAGAATCAGCATTTTGAAGAGAATTAGCGGATCAATACGCTTTCGTCCCGCTGGGCTCTTGCGGTCGATCTCGTAGGCTTGCTCCAATAACGGCCTGAAAGACTCCCATGGCACTCTCTCAGTCAGAACTTTTAGGAGTGGCTTTTTGTTGTGAAGCTTGCTGATTCGCTCTTGTTCATCCCAGAAACCTCTTTGGCTCATGCGGTTTAATCCATCTCTTGTCATTATATCAGGGCTGGAGTCACATATGTGTCAATTCTGATTTTTCAAGGTGCCCTTTACCCAGCTCACCTACACCCAGTCCTTTCCTGGCGACAAGATTCTACTGACCGTTGGCCAGTATCCCATCTTTAACTTTGACGGAAACCAGTATCTGTTCAACCAACAAATTAACTTTAACAGCTATATCTTCTCCCAAAACGGCAGTGCCACCTATCCCAATGCGGGATTAGGCGCCTATGGCCAGGTGAACCTTTCCGACACCATCCAGCTCGCGGCGGGACTGCAAAACGCCAGTGACATCTCCGGCGCAACCCTCACCACCAGAGATTTTGGCAAAGGTGGCTATGCCTGGTTTGCCTATGGCCAATGGACACCCCAATTCAAGGGACTGGGCTCCGCCCAATACTCCTTCCTCTATTACGGCGTGCCGACGGTGTCCACCCAATCGGCCAGCCATGGCTGGTCCATCAACGCCGTACAGAACCTCAACGGCACCTGGGCCCTGTTTGGACGCGCCAATCAGGCCTACGATTACATCACCCCGATTCGCAGCTCCGTTGGCCTGGGTGCGGCGATGAACAATCCCCTGCACCGCAGCCCCACCGATCAAATTGGCCTGGCGGTGGGTTACAGCAGCGCCTCTCCCTCCCCCACCCATCCGCCCGGCGCCCGGAACGAAAAGGTGTTGGAGGCCTATTGGAGCTGGACATTCGCGGGCGGCCTGCTGCTGACGCCCAGCGTGCAGTATGTGCTCAGCCCGGCGCTTGCCCCCAATCGCGACAGTGCCTGGGCCCTTTCCCTCCGCGCCACCCTGATGCTTTAACCCGTTCGCCAGTGCCGCCCGGGTGCTTTACAAGCCTCGTCCGCGCCGCCCTGATGCGGCACGTTGCACGTCAGGGCCGTAGTCTCCCCAGCCCCCACAGCCCCGTTCAACCGCCGATCGCCAGGGCCATCGCTGTGGCTGGAGGAGCAGCCTGGAGTGCCTCGCTGCTGGCCAGGGCGGCCAGGGTCCGGTCGCGGTAGGCGGCCAGGCGGAGGCGTTTCTCACGGATGCGCTCCGGAAGCGCGGGCAGCAGCCCGAAGTTGGGTGGCATGGGCTGGAACGCGCCCCCCCGCCGCTGACCGCCGGGCGCCTCAGCGATGAAGTGCGTGAGGGCTCCGGCCATGGTGGTGGGGGGCAGGCGAAGGGTCGGCCGACCCAGCGCCAGCCGGGCGGCATTGGTGCCCGCC
>JBKCVY010000099.1:0-5205 GCA_046317475.1 Cyanobacteriota bacterium
TCAGTGGCGTGAGCCACGGCTGGAGCTGCCTGGCACCGTGCAGGCCCTGGCCTGGAGCGCCGATGGGGTGCAGCTGGCGGCCACGAGCCACGGCGAGGTGGTGCTGTGGCGACCGGGGGTGGGTTCCCCCGGCGAACCGCCCCAGCGCACCCCCATCGCCTCGGCAGGCTTGGCCCTGGCGTTTTCGGGGCCCGGCCGCCAGCTCGCCTGCGGGATGCTGGATCGCTCCCTGCTTCTGTGGCCGGAGGATTGCCAGGGCCAGCCCTGGCAGTTCAGCGGGTTTCCCGCCAAGGTGCGCCACCTGGCCTGGAGCGAGGTGCCCGGACGCCTGGCGCCGCTCTTCGCCAGCGCCGCGGCGGAGGCGGTGAGTCTGTGGACCCAGGTGAAGCGGGGATCCAAGGCCTGGACCCCGGAGCCCTTGGTCTGGCATGAGCGCCGCGTCAATGCCCTGGCCTTTGCTCCGAGGAGCACCCTGCTCGCCAGTGCCTCCAGTGACGGCAGCGTGGCGCTCTGGGATGGCCGAGGCCGGCTGCTGCAGCCCCTGGAGGGTCAGGGCAGCGGCTTCAACGTGCTGGCCTGGAGGCCGGATGGCCGGCACCTGGCGGCCGGTGATGCCAACGGCCGCTGGTGGCTGTGGCCGGTGGAGGTGCCAGCGAGCGAACGACAGAGCCAGCGCCCGGGAAAGGGGTTTCGGTTGCGACCCTGAGCGGCGGGGCTTGGTCAGGCCCTGGTGCTGGGGTGAGCGACGTTCCTGGGGGCAGGCACTGGTTTGGCGAGGGAGCCGGAGGGTTGGCCAGGGAGCCGGAGGGCCTGGAGGGCAGCTCTGGTGACAGGACCCGAGAGGTGATGCGTAGGGGCTCTGTTCAGTGGCGAGGGCCTGTTGGTTGCGGAAAGCCCGGAACAGAGTGAGCATCAGGCTGTCCACCTCTGCCCTGCCGTTTTGGCGAGACCCAGCGGCCAGGTCGGCTCGATGCCGTTGAACATTCCCACGCACGGTACCGGGGATGCCTGCGCCGCCAGGAGAGGCGGGCTCCGTGCGCCGAGTCAGCCGTTGAGGCACCAACCGCGACAGCCTCCCGCGGACGTGCGCTGGGCAGATGGGCCCTGACTGCGCGTCACGCTGGACCATTGTGTGGCGAGTAAGTTACTTCCTGCCTATCCAGACGACTTCCCCGACCGGCCATGGGAGCTCAGCTGCATCTGATTTCAGCTTCCTCCGGTGGCCTGGCTTCCGCGAAGCGAGAGCTGGATGTGGTGTTCGTGCATGGCTTGGGCGGCGATCCCTTCAGCACCTGGCGCCATGGGGAAGACGAGAGCACGTCCTGGCCCCACTGGCTGGCGGAGGAGTATGGCGAGCGGATCGCGGTGTGGTCGTTTGGATATCCCGCCAACGAGAGCACGGCACCTCGCTTGAAAGAATGGATAAAAAAGAAGTTGGGGCGCTCCTATGATAAAGATGCAGGTTTTTCGATGCCACTACCGCGTCGCGGACGCAATGCTTTGAACAGATTGCTCAACTATGGTATAGGCCAACGCCCCTGTTTATTCATTGCCCACAGTCTCGGCGGGCTTGTCGTGAAAACCATCCTCCGCCACGCGCACGATGAACAAGATTCAAGTGAGGAGCGGCAGTTGATCAAAAACTGTAAGGGCGTGATGTTCTTGGCGACTCCCCATCAGGGCAGTAGTCTGGCATCGCTATACAGCGGACTGCATTTCTGTTTTCCTTCAATCACTATAAGTGACCTCAAGGCTGATGATGCCCATCTTGAAGATCTGAACGAGTGGTATCGAGGCGTTGTGCCAATGTATGGGATTCAGACGCGAAGTTTTGCCGAAATTCGCCCAACTGGCAATCCTTGCATAATTGTTGTCCCGCCAGCTTCCGCAAATCCTGGCATTGCCGCTCCCTATGGCAAGAAAACGATCTATCTTGACTGTGATCATCTCGAGATCTCGCGTCCCCAACAACCAGACAGCGACGTAATTGAAGAAGCAAGAAAGCTGATCGAAGCCCAGCTGCGCTCCAACCCCACACCGCTGAGAGCCACTGTCTCTGATGGTCCCATCCCGGATCTGTTTGACAGCTCAGACTTTCACCTGAAAGTGAGCGTGGAAGAAACGGCGGCGAACACGCTGCAGCTCTTTGGGCAAGAGCCTGGAGAGAGAGCGTCACACTCCTGCCAGCTGCGCTTCAGCCTTTATCAAGGTCAGAACCCCTTGTCCACAGCGAAGAATCTTGAGGCTTGCTTTTCGACAGATCCACTGCGTTTCCTTGGCGACGACCCAAGCCCATTGATCGAGGCAATCAAGCAATTATGTAGACATGCTTCGCTCGACTGTAATGAGCATCTCGATAATAAACCGCTCCCTCTTCATTTGCATCTGCATCTCCTGCTTCCCGTAACCTGGCTGCCTGGTCCGCTCCCGGAGGAGATCCGGCAGCGCTTGAAGCGACACGTGTTTTTCGGCTGTTCAAAGCGAGTGGACGTGGCCGAATCCGCCATCACACAACTCCGTGTCCAAGCCATGCGGGTCAACCAAAGCCTTCACTCTGGCGGCGCTCTCTCCAACCTGCTTTGGGCAACGGTTTGTCATAGAGAAGCCCAGCCCATGCCACTCGCTGAATTGTTCCATCCCACAGCTCAGGTGATGCACCTGAACGCCTGCGACCTGGACAGCGAGGCTGACCACTGCGAGCTGGTGGGTCGTGACGCCCTGCTGGCCGCCGAACACAGGCTTCTGTTCGCTGATCGATTCAGCGGCGCTGGCGAAGGTTCAGCGGAAGGGAGCGTGGGCCAACGCTGGCTACGACTGGTGGAGATCGGCCTGCCTCTGGTGTTTTGGTGGCGCGGCGATGGCACGCCTCCGCCGAGCCCAAGCCTCGATCGGTTGGCGGATGTCCTGAAGGGAAGCTGGAGCGATTTTTGCGATGCACTGCGACTTCTGGCGCGAAAGCTGAATCCCCAGGAAAAGGACAATCAGGCGATGAAGGCCCTGCTGGCCAATATAGGCATCTTCTACGAAGAGCCCCTCCGCCGCACCCAGCCGGGTTCCTACCACCATCCCCGCCGCACCGCTCCCTGACCCCCCCACCGCCATGGCCTCCTGGCACCGATTCACCCTCGCACCCGAGAACAGCATTCCGCTGACGCCCGCTGATCCCGCCGATCCTGATCGGCCCGCAACCCTGCCCCCGGCTCCCCCTTGGCGGCGCTTTCTCTCAGACGACGCTTTCTCCCCTTACCGCGACGACGCCCGGCGCCGCTGGGAAGAGCTTCCGACGTTCGAAAGTAAAGACCCCCGTGCGGAACGGGCGAAGGATCGGGCCAGCAGCTTTTTCATGGCGGACACCCCCCGCTTCCATGCCGTGGTGGATGCGGTGAACGCGGCGTTGGTGTTGCGCCGGCCGCTGCTGCTCACCGGCAACCCCGGCTCCGGCAAAACCTCCCTGGCCTACGCGGTGGCCCATCGGCTGGGCTTGGGGCCGATCCTGCGCTGGCCGATCACCCCCCGCAGCACCCGGCGGGAGGCGCTCTCCACCTACGACGCCGTGGCCCGCCTGCAGGCGGTGCAAGGGGATCAGAACAAGACGGTGGGCGTGGCGCCCTTCGTGAAGCTGGGCCCCCTGGGCACGGCCTTTTTGCCCTGGGAACGGCCGCGGGTGGTGCTGATCGATGAGATCGACAAGTGCGACATGAGCCTGCCGAATGAATTGCTGGAGCTGTTTGAGGAAGGGGAGTTCGACATCCCTGAGCTGGCCCGCGAAGCCAAGCAGCGCAAAGACGCCGGAGAGAAGAATCCCGAGGAGCGGGTGGCCACCGCCGATCCCGGCGGCGTGGCGCTGGTGCGGGAGGGCCGGGTGATCTGCCGGGAATTCCCCCTGATCCTGCTCACCAGCAATGGCGAGCGGGAATTCCCGGCCGCCTTCAACCGTCGTTGTTTGCGGCTGCGCATGCCCGAGCCGAGTGGGAATGTGGAGGTGCTGCGGCAGATTGTGCGCAACCATCTCTGCCGCGGCGCCGAGGCCGACAAGCAAGAGGAGCTGCTGAAGGCTGCCAACAAAGACATCGCGGCGTTTGCGAAAAGGTTCGCGGAGACCGACGGCCCCCGGTCCACCAGGGCCACTGATCTGTCGGTGGACCAGCTGCTCAACCTGGTCTATGTGCTGCACGGCGGTGCCGGCGGCGCGGAGGGTCCGGACGAACTGGACAGCGAGACGGCCGAGGGGCTGCGGGAGCTGTTGCTGCAGGCCCTCGGCAGCAGCGTCTGATGGCTGAAGCGATCCTGCCATCGCCGCTCGGGGCCCTGGCCGAGGTGTTGGAGGGGGAAGGGCTCAACGGTGTGGAGATCGCCGAGCTGGTGTGGCTCGCCGGCCAGCTCCGGCGTGAGGGCGGCTCACCAGCGGTTGCACGCCGGCCAAAGCTGCGGGTTGAGGAGCCCGCGGGCAGTGTTGGCGCAGAAGCCGCGTCGCCCGAACCCCGGCTGGATCGACCCCCCGTTGACGACAGCGACCAGGCGAGCGCTGCCCAACCAACCCCGCCACCCCAGCCGGACCCTTACGCCGAACTGCAACCCAGCCCGCCCAGCGGCGGACCCCGTGCGGAGCCCGAGGCGGACGCCCTGCCGATTCGGGTGGAGGATCCCCCCCTGATCAGTCAGCCCATGCGCCTGGCCCGTGCGCTCTCGCCTCTGAACCGGCTGGTGGACGCGGCAGGGGAGCTGGAGCTGGATGAGGAGGCCACGGTGGAGGCGATCGCCCGCGCGGCGGTGGAGAAGCTGCCCTGGCAACCGGTGCTGCGGCCGCGACGGGAACCCTGGCTGGAGCTCGCCCTGGTGTTCGACCGCAGCCCGTCGATGGCGATCTGGGCCCGGCTGGAGAAGGACCTGCGGCGCTTGTTCAGCCGCTACCTGCGCCTGCGCGATGTGCGGCAGTTCCACATCCGCCATGGTCCGGGGGGACTCACGCTGACCACCTCCGGCGGACGCTCCCTGCCGCCGGAGGCGCTGCCGCGGGCGGATCGGCGCCAGCTGGTGGTGCTGGTGAGCGATGGCTGCGCCCCAGCCTGGTTCGATGGCACCCTCGTGGGGCGGTTCCTTGGCGTCTGGGGCGAAACCCTGCCCACGGTGCTGCGGCAGGTGGGTCCGGGGGGGAGGTGGGAGCGCACGGCGCTGGGAGGCCGACAGGCCCTGGCCGCCACGGCG
>JBKCVY010000100.1:0-9286 GCA_046317475.1 Cyanobacteriota bacterium
CCCCTGATGGACAAGGCCTGGGCCGAGGAGGCTGGCCTGGGGTGGATTGGCAAAAACGGAAATCTCATCCACCCGCGCCGGGGGTCCTGGTTGTTGCTGGGACATTTGCTCACCACCCTGGATCTGCCCCCCGACCAGCCCTCACCCACCCGCTGCGGCAGTTGCACCCTCTGCGTCCAGGCCTGTCCCACCGGCGCCCTGGATGAACCGTTCGTGGTGGATTCCAGGCGATGCATCGCCTACCACACCATCGAGAACAGGGATGGCCAGCTGCCGTCCTGGCTCGCGGCCCAACTCCACGGCTGGGTGGCGGGCTGCGACATCTGTCAGGAGGTGTGTCCGTGGAATCGCCCCGATCTGCCCGCCTCCACCGATCCGGATGTGCGGCCCAGGCCCTGGTGGCTCGACCTGCGGGGCCCGGAAGCCCTGGCCTGGAGTGATGCGGTGTGGGACGAGCGGCTGCGCGCCTCCGCCCTGCGGAGGATCCAGCCCTGGATGTGGCGTCGCAACATCCGAATGGCCCTGGGCGAAGGGGGTGACGATCCCTAAACTTCCCTGTATTCGTGGGATCTCCGTGGGTCGTCGCCTCAGGCGGATTGTTTTGCCGGCCATCTTGGCCCTGCTCACGAGCACGGCAATGCCCGCCTCAGCCATGGTTCCCTATGTCTTTCTCCCCTCAGCGAAGGGGTTGCAGGATGCGGGTTTGGGCATCGCTGAGGAGGCCGTGCAACTGCTGCGCATGGGCCAGCCTGAATACGCGGCGCGGCTCGCGCAACTCACCGTCCGCCTGCTTCCCAACGACCCGCGGGGCTGGGTGTTGCTCGCGGAAGCGCACTTGCGCGACAACAAGCCCAAAGAGGCCATCAACGCCCTGGCGCGGGCTAAACGGCTGGATCCCAACAATCCGGACATCTGGTTTGCCGAGGGGGCCCTGGCCCTCAGAAATGGCAAGGCCAGTGACGCCCTCACCCTCATCCAGAAAGGGCTGCAATTCAATGGCCGCAACGCCGGCGCCTACTTCGACCTGGGCAACGCGCACATCCTCTTGAACCAGCCTGAGCCTGCGTTGAAGGCCTTCGAGCGGGCCGCCAGCCTGCGGGCCAACTTTTGGGAAGCGATCAACAACCAGGGCTTGGTGTTGTTCGAGCGAGGGCAGATCCAGGAGGCCATGAAGCGCTGGCGCAAGGTGCTCGCCATCAAGCCCGGCGTGGCGGAATCCTCCCTCGCCCTGGCCGCGGCCCTGCACGGCCAGTCGCCCGCCTCCCGGGAAGAGGCTTTTCGCTTGGCGGAATCCGCCCTGGCCGACGACCCGAATTATGTGAAGGACGACTACCAAACCGAGCAGCTCTGGGGACCCAAGTTGCGGGAAGCGGCCCGACTCCTTCTCGCCGAACCCTTCCTCAAACCAGCGGTGGAGAGGGCCAAGGCCAATGCGACGGGCAGCCAGGGATCGGATTGACCCACCTGGAGAGACGGCATTCCGATCTGTAGGCTGAGCCCCGTCGTCCGCCTCACCTTTCCAGCCCAGGATGGCCGACACACGCTCAGGTAATCGCAAGGATCCGGGCAACGACCCCGATAACGATTCGCGCATCGAGCCGATCGCCCTCCATCAGGAGATGCAGCGCTCCTACCTGGAGTACGCGATGAGCGTCATCGTCGGGCGCGCCTTGCCCGACGTGCGGGATGGCCTCAAACCCGTGCAGCGGCGCATCCTTTACGCGATGCACGAGCTGGGTCTGACCCCCGATCGGCCCTACCGCAAATGCGCCCGTGTGGTGGGGGATGTGCTCGGTAAATACCATCCCCATGGCGATCAGGCGGTTTATGACGCCCTCGTGCGGTTGGTGCAGACCTTCTCCAGCCGCCACCCCTTACTCGATGGCCACGGCAATTTCGGGTCGGTGGATGACGATCCACCTGCCGCCATGCGCTACACCGAAACCCGACTGGCGCCCATCGCCAACGAGGGCCTCCTCGATGAGATCGGCAATGACACGGTGGCCTTCACCACCAACTTTGATGGCTCCCAACAGGAGCCTGCCGTGCTCCCCGCCCAGCTGCCCTTTCTCCTGCTCAATGGCTGCAGCGGCATCGCCGTAGGCATGGCCACCAGCGTGCCACCCCACAACCTCGGCGAGGTGGTGGACGCCTTGATCGCCCTGATTCGCCAACCCACCCTCTCCGACGAGAAGCTGCTCGAACTCGTTCCCGGACCCGATTTCCCCACGGGGGGGGAGGTGCTCATCGGCGGCGGCGTGCGCGACACCTATCTCACCGGCCGCGGCAGCATTCCCATGCGCGGAGTGGCCCACATCGAGGAGGTGCAACCTGGCAAGGGCCGCCACCGCCGCGGCGCCGTGGTGATCACTGAATTGCCCTACCAGCTGAGCAAGGCCGGCTGGATCGAGAAATTGGCCGAGCTGGTGAATGAGGGAAAGATCACCGGCATCGCCGACATCCGCGATGAGAGCGACCGTGAAGGCATGCGGGTGGTGGTGGAAGTGCGCAGGGATGCGGATTCCAACAAGGTGCTCGCCGAGCTCTACCGACGCACGGCCCTGCAAAGCAATTTCGGGGCCATCCTCCTGGCGCTGGTGAATGGCCAACCCCAGCAGCTCAGCCTTCGCCAGCTGCTGCAACATTTTCTGGATTTTCGCGAACACACCCTCATCCGGCGCACCCGCCACGCCCTGAAGCGATGCGAGGAACGGTTGGAGGTGGTGGAGGGTCTGATCAAGGCCCTGGCCCGGCTCCAGGACGTGATCGCCATGATCACCGCCGCCCCCGATGCCGCCGCCGCCAAGGCCAGCCTGCAGGTGCATCTCGACCTCAGCGAGCGGCAGGCGGATGCCGTTTTGGCGATGCCCCTGCGGCGCCTGACCAGCCTGGAGCAAGAAAGCCTGCGGCAGGAAGCCGAGGACCTCAAGGAGGAACAGGGGCAACTCCGCCATTTGCTGGATGACCGGCCCACCCTGCTGGACACCATGGTTCGGGAGCTGCGCGCGCTCCGCAAGCGCTACAGCACCCCTCGCCGCACCCGTCTGGTGGAAGGGGGCGATGCCGTGGCGCCCTCCCGGGCGGCGGCGACCCGGCCCAGCACGGAAGAACAGCGCCAGCAAGCCCTGGAGGCCCTCCCCGCCGATGGCCGCGTGCTGATCCAAGCCGATGGCCTGGTGCGCATCCTCACCCCCCAGCAATGGAGTCGGCTGAAACCGGAGGAGATCGGGGAGTCCGGGGAGGGACCCGCTCCACCGTGGATCGTGTTGCCTGTGGAGCCTCCCCCAACCCTGCTGGCCTTCACCGCCGATGGACGGGTGGCCCTGACGCGCTGGGAGTTCGCCGCCCAGCAACAAGGTCCACTGGAGCGTTTCCTGCCGGACAGCCTGGCGGGAGAGCCGGTGGTGCAGATGTTGCCCCTGCGGGGAGACCTGCCAGGCAGCTTGGGAGTGCTGAGCAGCGATGGACGCTTCAAACGGCTGGCCATCGAGGAATTCCAAGATCTCTCCGGCCGCGCCGCCAGCGTGCTCAAGCTGAAGGAAGGCGTGACCCTCAAGCGGGTGGTGCCCTGCCGGGAGAACGAGGAGCTGGTGGTGGCCAGCAGCACCGGCCGCCTCCTGCGCCTGGCTGTGAATGACTCCACCCTGCCCGTTCTGGGCCGACCGGCCCAGGGTCCCCAGCTCATGCGCCTGTTGCCGGGTGAGGAGGTGGTGGGGGCCGCCTGCGTCCGGAGCGGTGGCAACGTGCTGCTGGCCAGTCGGCTGGGGTTGCTGAAACAACTGCGGGTGGAGAGTCTGCGGCTCTGTCAACGGGGAGACCTGGGCCAAATTGGCCTGCGCTTCCTGCAGCGCGCGGATCAACTGGTGGATCTGCGGAGCGCCGCCAACGCGGTGGTGGGAGTGCGGCTGATGGGCGGCGGCGAAGGACGCCATCTCCGTTGGAACGTGGCCGATCTGGTGGCGGAAGACAGTGGCGCCTCCGGTCTCCAGCTGCCCCTGCGGGCGGGCGAAAGCCTGCGTGAGCTGACCCCCCTGGTCACCGCGCCATGAGCCGCCTAGGGTCATCGCCTTTCCCGCAGGTGCCGATGCGCCGTGTCTTGCGCCCATTCCCCTTGCCTCGCCGCAGAGGGGGGATCGTTGCTGGGGCGGCCCTCGTGGCGGGCTTGGGCCTGAGCTTGCTGCCGGGGCTGGGCCTGTCCCGGGGCGGGCCCGGGGCGGCAGCCCCGGCCAGCGGACAGGGGGTGGTCGGGCAGGGCCAAAGCCCCGTGCTGGCCCTGCTCCCCACCGATGCGGGATTGCCCCGAACCGCAGATGGACGGCATTACCCCCTCCTGCCCTCCAACGCGAATGCCCTGGCGACCCTGCTCGCCTCCCTCGAGGAGGCCCTGCGGAATCCGGCCACCCCGGAAGCCGATCTGCCCCGCTTGGGGCACCAGCAGCAGGTGATCTATCGGGTGTTAGCCCACCGCCAGCCCCTGGCCACCGAGGTGCGGGCCGCCTTGCCCGTGCGCTGGCGGCCGGTGTTCGACCATCACGTGGCCGCGCGGCGCGAATTCCTGGCCATGCACCAGGGCAAACGGGGCCTCACCCTCCCCAGCTGGCGGATCATCCCCCCAGAACCGGCCGACAACCTGCTGCGCTACTACAAGGAGGCGGCGGCGGCCACGGGCATCCCCTGGGAGGTGCTGGCGGCGGTGAACCTGGTGGAAACCGGCATGGGCCGGGTGGATGGCATCTCCGTGGCCGGCGCCCAAGGACCGATGCAGTTCCTGCCGACCACCTGGGCGGAACCCGGCATCGGCAAGGGAGACATTCGCGCCCCCCGGGATGCCATCCACGCCGCGGCCCGCTACCTCGTCCGCCGCGGTGGGCCCAACAACCTGAGCAAAGCTCTGTGGGGGTACAACAACAGCGATCACTACGGCAAAGCCGTCCTGCACTACGCGGCCCTGATGAAGGACGACCCAGCCACCTTCCGCGGGCTCTATCACTGGGAGGTGCACTTTGCCTCCGGCGCGGGCGACCTCTGGCTCCCCGTGGGCTACCGGCAGCCCAAACCCATCCCTGTGACGACCTATCTGCGGGACCATCCGGCCAGCGCGCCACCCCAGGGTTCCTCCGGGTACTGAAGTCATGGTCGTGCCAGGGTCGAGCGTCTCCTCTCCCTCTCCTTGGAGCGTGGGGCGCTGGCGTCTGGGCTCGCTATTGGCGGCCGTGGCCCTGGGCGCCGCGATCCTGCCGGCGGCCCGTAGCGCCACACCACCGCCCGGCCCCGTGCCCGCCCTGATCCCCCTGGCGGATCCCGCGGGCCAAAGCCTGCTGTTTCAGGCCAGCGCGCGGGCGGATCACGGTCCCCTGGCCCAGTGGTTTGAAACCCAGGCCAACCTGGCCTACTGCGGCGTGGCGAGCGCGGTGGTGGCGCTCAACAGCCTGGGGGTGCCGGCGCCCCCCGTGCCGGGCTACGGCTCTTACCGCTTCTGGACCCAGGCCAATGCCTTCTCCATCCCCGGCAGCGTTGGATACGTGCGTCCCGCCGTGGTGGCCCAGGAGGGGATGACCCTGGCCCAGCTGCAGGGATGGCTGGCCGGCCAGCCGAATGTGGTGGTGGAGCGTTTCCACGGGGACCACCTCAGCCTGGCCCAATGGCGCGAGCTACTGCGCCGCTCCCTGGCGGATCCCAACGACCGGCTGCTGGTGAACTACCACCGTCCGGTCCTGGGTCAGCAGGGCGGCGGCCACATCGCCCCCGTGGCGGCCTCCGAGCCGCGCCAAGACCTGGTGCTGATCCGGGATGTGGCGCGCTACCGCTACCCCTCGGTGTGGGTAGGGGCGGAGACGCTCTGGCGGGCGATGCGCGCCACCGATGCCAGCTCAGGTCGCAGTCGCGGCCTGCTCCTCAGTCACCGCCGGCTCCCGCCACCACCCTCTCCAGCCAGCGCTCCAGCCGTTCGCTGAACGCCGCGATCGAGTGGTGGCCCTCAAACCACCGCCGGCACCCCTGGCGGGACACCATCGCCGCCCGCTGGACGGCCTGCTCCAAGGCATCGAGATCATCGGCGGGGGCCAGGGCGCCATTACAGCCTTCGCAAACCAACTCGCCGGGCCCGCCGCGGGCATAGGCCGCCACGGGAACGCCGCAGGCCATGGCCTCCACCACCACGTTGCCAAAGGCCTCATTCCACTTTGGAGTGTTGAGAAACACCTGGCAGGCGCCCAGTTCGGACTGAAAGGCCGCCGTGGGCAAAAACCCCCGCCACTGGAGCGTGCCGGGGGGAACGGAACCCTCCACGGCCCGGGCATAGGCGGGATCCTCCCGCAGGCCCCACACTCGCAGGGGCAGCCCCAGACGGTGCGCCACAAACGCCGCGTCCTCCAGCCCCTTTTCGGGGGCGATGCGTCCCGCCCAGCCCAGCACCGCCTCTGGGTGGGGCGCAAACCCGTAGGCGCCGGGATCAAAGCCGTTGCCCACGATCGCAGGGGGGACACTGAGGTGGAAATCGGCCGCTTGGGCGGCGGTGTGAAACGCCAGACGGTCCGGTCGCCAGCGGGCCACGGCCTCGATCACCTCATCCATGGCCTCCGCCACGGAACCCATGCTCACCAAGTGGGCAATGGGGGTCGAGGTGTGGGGGGTGATCCAGAAAGGGAGCCAGTCATAGGCCAAATTGAGCAGCACATCGAAGCGATGATGTTCCGCCAGGGCACGATCCCAGAGCCGCGGCAGCAGGGCGCCGGCGGGTATCTCCACGGCCACGGAGCGGGGACGATGCTGCCAGCTGGGCTGGTCCACGCCGGCGGCCACCAGCAATTCCGCGCCATCGCAGGCCGGCGTGAGCAGGGATCCCGCGGCGGCCAACACAGCCACCCCATGGCCCCGGGACAACAGGCCAGCCACCAGCCCCATCGCTGTCACCTCCACGCCCCCACCCCGACCGCTGCCCAGGGCCCCGACCGGGGTACTCACCACCAACACCCGCATGGCCCTCCGCCATCCCGCTGCAGCTTCAGCATGGCGGATGGAGATGGAAGTCAGAGCGGCACGACATGGCTTCCGTGCAACGGATCGCAAAGCGGAAATCTGGCGAAGCTATTATTAAGTGGTACTTATCTCCGTAAAACGATTAGCACATTACCCGATTTACTTGTAAAGAATTTTTCCAGGACAACCATGCCACTGATTGAAAAGTTTTTGTGGAAATTTGGCCTCAAAGGGCCAATTCCTAGTCCTCCTTATCGCCCCCATCCAAGAGGTCCCTATGCAGCGTTGCACGACCTGCCCAGACATCAACGAACATCCGTGAAACTCTTGGATCATACTTTTGAAGTTGCAGACGGCTTTTCATTCTACTGGATGCATCAAGAAATTTTTTGCGATCAAGTTTACGCATTTAAACCTAGCGATCGAGAAGTAAATATTATTGACTGTGGAGGAAGTTATGGCGTTAGTGCATTATATTTTAAGTCTTCTTATCCTGATAGCAAAATAACTGTTGTAGAGGCTGATCCTGTAATTTTTTCGATACTTTCTTCCAATATCAACAACACGGGATACGATGGAATAACACTTTTGAATCGAGTCGTAGGCCCCGAGTCTGGACAGATGGCACAATTTTACCCACTCGGCGCAGATCTTGGCAGAATTCATTCTGGAAACATAGAAATCCCTTCAAAATCAATTCCAACCATTTGTCTTGATGATCTCATCAAAACCAAAACCGACTTTCTGAAGATCGATATCGAAGGTGCTGAAACTGACGTTCTCAGCACTTCAAAAAAGTTAAATCTTGTTGATCACCTATTTGTTGAATACCACTCATTTGAAGACACGGACCAAACACTTGTCGACCTACTGGAAATCCTTCGTGAAAATGGATTCCGCTACTATATCAAAACAGTGTTCACACCTTCCAATCCCTTTGTCAAACGCCAATCAAACCATGGTATGGATTTGCAACTAGGAATTTACGCCAACCGTTCTCACAAGTAAATCTCCTTTCTTCCAGAAGCGAAAACTTGGATTAAACTTGTTATTATTCATAGATTGATGTTCAGTGCTGAAAACCGTATGCCAGATCAGGTCACCTCAGCATTGGGACTGTCGGCGGATGATTTCATGTAGGACGGATTCGATCTGCTCGAACACTTATCCACCTTTCTCAATATTAATGTGGACGAACTGAGCCGTCGCTTGCCCAACAGCGGCGCGGACCTGGCCACCCTCCATCCTGGAGCTTTCGATCCTCTCATCAGCGAAAAGTTTTACGAAGAAACCGTCGGGGACGGCCACCTGCTGGAACTAGCGGCCTGGCACCTCGGCAGCGCCGCCTACATCGCAGACACCCTAGGCCTGCAGGGCCAGTTCGCCCGGGGCCAGGTGCTCGATTTCGGTGGTGGCATCGGCGGGGATGGCCATGCCCTGCTGAACTGGTACTTCTTCCGTGGATTCGCTGACGAATACCCCTTCAATCTGGATTATCCCGCCCAAGTAGAGCGTTTTTTCCGCACCCTCCAAAGCCGCTTCCTGGAGGTGTTTCACCCCTGGCTGATCACCACCCGGGCATAAAGGCCCATGCCCGCTGGATGACCCCGCTCTGCAGGCGCGAAGCAGGCCTCGCCCTCACGGGTGGGCCACCGCCAGACCGGCGGGCTCGAGCATCAGTTTGCTGCGCTTCAGCTGTTCATCCATGGGGATGGGGTATGCACCGTCGAAACAGGCGGTGCAGAAATGGGAGGATTGGGTTTGGGCCGCCTCCACCATCCCCTCCTTGCTGAGATAGGCCAGGGAATCCACGCCGAGGTGGCGCTCAATCTCCCGCAAGCTGAGCCTGGCGGCGATGAGGTGGTCCTGGGTGTCGGTGTCGATGCCGTAGAAGCAGGGATGGGTGACAGGCGGAGAACTGATGCGCATGTGCACTTCCGTCGCGCCCGCGTCGCGGAGGGCTTGCACCAACTTTCGGCTGGTGGTGCCCCGCACGATCGAGTCATCAATGACGATCACCCTTTTACCGGAAAGCACATCGGGCAGGGGATTGAGCTTCACGCGGATCCCCGCTTCGCGCATGGCCTGGGTGGGTTGGATGAAGGTGCGACCGACATAGCGATTTTTGATCAAGCCATCGCCATAGGGAATGCCGCTCACCTGGGAGAAGCCAATTGCGGCAGGAATCCCCGAATCCGGCACACCAATCACGATGTCGGCCTCCACGGCCGCTTCCCGCGCCAACACGGCACCAATGCGCACGCGATAGCGGTAGAGCGACTCGCCAAAGAAACGGCTGGCGGGTCGG
>JBKCVY010000101.1:0-2064 GCA_046317475.1 Cyanobacteriota bacterium
ACGGTGGCATGAGGTGAGTCTGCCCTGGCAGCCAAGGGCGGAAGGTTTTAGGTTTGATCATGCCCTATTTTATCGCCCAGATCGCTTGCTGTCACTAGGATCTGGGCGAATTTGCGAGCAAATTTGCAGGGGTATGAGGCGGTCTATGCGCAACAGGCTCCTAGCCTCCAAACAGTTCCCCCCGTTTGGCCATGCCCTCTGGCGCCACCTTCAACGATCCCGATGAGGCGCCTTTCCTTCCGATGGACAGCGCCCTCGCCCGGCAGGCCTTGCAGGCCGGGCGGATGAAAGGTATTGCCCAGGCGGAGGGAATCGTGATGATTGTCCTGGGACTCCTGGCCCTCCTCTTCCCCTATGTGGCCTCCGCCGGGGTCGCGGTGATGGTGGCGGTGGCCTTCCTGGTGGCGGGCCTCATGGGGTGGATCGACACCTGGAGTCGGCGCGTTCGCCTCTCCGGATGGCATGGCTTTCTGCGCCTGATCCTGGCCAGCCTCTTTCTGGTCACGGGGGTCTGGATGCTTCTTCAGTTCAAGGCCGGCATCGTCCCCGCCAGCCTGCAGATCAAATCCCTGGCCCTGGCCGTGGGCCTGGTGTTCCTGATCGAGGGCGTGTTGATGGCGGTGCTGGCCCTCGGCCATCGCCAAGCCGCGGGGTGGGGATGGGGCTTGGCCAATGGGGTGGTCACCCTGGTGTTGGGGCTGTTGATCCTCACCATGAGTCCCCAGGGCTTGCTTTCGGTGCTGGGCCTGCTGGTGGGCATCAGCTTCCTGTTCAGCGGCTTCGACCTGCTCGGTTTCAGCGCCCGTCTCCATGGCCCGCGCACCCCGACGCCTGACGCCTAAACCACCCGTGACCGTCCTGACGGGGCCAGGTGGGTCCCATGGCTGATCTTTTCAGCCACCAGCGCGATGTCGCTCTCGCCCGCCTGGCCCCCCTGGCGGAGCGCATGCGGCCCCGTTCCCTCGACGATTTCGTGGGCCAGGGGGCCATCCTCGGGCCCGGACGCCTCCTGCGCCGCGCCATCAGCGCGGATCGCGTGGGCAACCTGATCCTGCATGGCCCGCCCGGAACCGGAAAAACCACCCTGGCCCGCATCATCGCCGGCCATACCCGCGCCCATTTCTGCAGCCTCAACGCCGTGTTGGCCGGCGTGAAGGACCTGCGCGCCGCGGTGGAGGCGGCCAAGGAACGGCTCGCCCACCATGGTCTGCGCACCATCCTGTTCATCGATGAGGTGCATCGCTTCAACAGCGCCCAACAGGATGCCCTCCTGCCCTGGGTGGAGAACGGCACGGTCACCCTGATCGGCGCGACCACGGAAAATCCCTTTTTTGAGGTCAACAAGGCCCTGGTCAGCCGCTCGCGCCTCTTCCGGCTCCAGCCCCTCGAACCCGACGACCTCCGCCAGCTCCTGCGGCGCGCCCTGGCGGATCCGGAGCGCGGCTACGGCTCCAAGCATGTGCGCATCAGCCCGGAGGCGGAAGCCCATTGGCTCGATGTGACCAACGGCGATGCCCGCAGTTTGCTCAATGCCCTTGAGCTGGCCGTTGAAACCACCGAGCCCGGCGCGGATGGCACGATCAGCATTGACCTGGCGATCGCCGAGGAGTCGATCCAGCAGCGTGCCGTGCTCTACGACAAGCAAGGCGACGCCCATTTCGACACCATCAGCGCCTTCATCAAATCCTTGCGCGGCTCGGATCCAGATGCCGCCCTCTTCTGGCTCGCCCGCATGCTGGAGGCTGGAGAGGATCCCCGCTTCCTCTTCCGTCGCATGCTCATCGCCGCCGGCGAGGACGTGGGCCTGGCCGATCCTTGGGCCGTGGTGGTGGTGGAGGCCTGCGCCGCCAGCTTTGATCGGGTGGGCTTGCCCGAAGGGATCTATCCCCTTGCCCAGGCCGCCCTTTATCTCGCCACCACAGACAAGAGCAACAGCGCCCTAGCGGTGTTTGACGCCATCAAGACCGTGCGCCAATCCGCCCAACAGCGGGTGCCCGCCCACCTGCGCGATGGCCACCGGGATGGGGGCGCCTTCGGCGATGGCCAGGGCTACCGCTATCCCCA
>JBKCVY010000102.1:0-10553 GCA_046317475.1 Cyanobacteriota bacterium
CCAACGCCCCCTTTGGTCCGGCCGGGGTGCTGGCCCATTTGGAGGCCCTCCTGGACGCCTTGCCGCTCCAGCTGGGCCTTTCCCCATCCGCCCCACCCCTGTCTGGCGGCATCGGCGTGATCGGGGCCTCCATGGGGGGAGCGGTGGCCATGGAGCTCGCCCGCCGTCGGCCTGTCCAGGTCAGCCGCCTTCTCCTGCTCGACCCGGCGGGTCTGACCGGGCGACCCCGAGCACTCCCGGCTCCCCTCGCCAACCTGGGCGTGCGGTTCCTGGCCCTGCCCTGGGTGCGTCGCGGGCTGTGCCGCAGCGCCTTCGCCGATCCAGACGCCAGCGTTGGACCCGCGGAGCTGGAGATCGCATCCCTGCATCTGCGGGCGCCCGGCTGGGCCGACGCCTTGGCCGGTTTCGCCCGCTCCGGAGGTTTCGCTGGCCAGGGCCTGCCGTTGCCGCCCCAACCGACCCAAGTGCTTTGGGGGGAACAGGACCGGGTGCTGGGCGCCAACGACCGCCGCGCCGTGGCCGCCCTCTTCCCCCAATCCCTGGTGGCGGTGCCGCGCTGTGGTCATTTGCCCCATTTGGACCAGCCCAAACTGGTGCGTGACCACTGGTGTGACCCAGTCGCGTCCCTGGCCCCCGAGACGCTGCCGTCCGAGATGCTGGCCTCCACCCCAACCACCCCCCCGCCCCCACCCCATCTCCCCACTCCCTGACCCCCCCTCGCCCCGCGGCCGGGGGGCTGGCCTGACGCCCAAACCGGATCTGATGGCTCCAGACGGGCGCCACGGGCGACAACGGTCCTGGGCCGGCCTTTGGCTTCCTCTCCTCCTCCTGGTGTGGGCGTTGGCCGGGCCCGTGCCCCAGGCCCGGGCCTCCCTGTTGCACCTCGGGGGTCCCATCCCCGCCGATTTAGGGGCTGGCCCCAGCGGGCTGGCTCCCTGCCGGACTCCGGCCCACTGCGCCCGGGCCAGCTGGCCCGTGGCGAACGCCGACCAGGCCCTGGCCTCCCTCCTCCCCGCCGTTCTCGCCCTGGATGGGGTGGAGGTGGTGGAGACCAGCGGGCCCTACCTGCACGCCACCGTCACCAGTCGGCTGTTTGGTTTTGTCGATGATTTGGAGCTGTTTGCCGACGCCGCCCGGGGCCAATTACAGGCCCGCTCCCAGAGCCGCTTGGGGGATTCCGATCTGGGCGTCAATGCCCGGCGGCTGGAGCGGCTCCATGGCGCCCTGCTCGCCCGGGCCAACGCGCCTGAGGCGCCAGCGGCCAGGGAGGGGGAAGCGCCATGAGCCTGGAGGCCTCTGAGCGCAAGCGCATCCTCGCCGCCGCCTCCCCCTGGCTGGCGGCCGCTCTCAATGCCGTGCCGGGTTTGGGCACGGGTTACATCTACCAGCGCCGCTGGCGGGCCTACTGGGCCACCGCGGTCCTGGCGGCCCTGTGGTTTGGCCTGTCCACGTCCTTGCCACCGCTTCCGCTGGGGGAGGGGGAGCCCGCGGATCTGACGATTCCCGGCTTGCTGGGATTGGCCGCCGTCACGGCCCTTGAGGCCTTTTTGGCGGGTCGGCGGGCCCGCATGAACTAGGGCCGCCGCTCTCCCTGTCCTCCCCTGCCCCTGCGTTTCATGACCTCACCTGCCGTTCCATGACCTCCCCCTCGCCGCTGGCATCCTCGGATCCCCCGCCCGAGGCGGAGCGGTCGTCCGGGCCCCTGCTGGGCCTTTTGGCCCGTGGCCTGGAACTTTGGCTCCGGCAGCAGTGTGACGCCATCCGCGAGCTGGACATCGTGTTGGAGGGGTCGATGGCGCAAATGCTGCGGGGCCACCTGCAGGGCGTGCGGCTGCGGGCCCGGGAGGTGGTATTTCAAGATCTCTACCTGGAGCAGGTGGACCTGCGCAGCGACCCCATCCAATTCACGGCGACGGGCCTGCTGCGGGGCCGAAGCCTCAGCCTCAACCACCCCTTCCATGTGCGCGGCTTCGTGCGATTCACGGGGGAGGGCTTGAGCCGTTCCCTTGTCACACCCGCCTGGCGGGAATTGGGGGACCACCTCTGCCTCCAGCTCCTGGGTGTTGTCCCCCTGGAGGGGGTGACCCTCCTGGACGACCGCCTCGTGCTGCGTGCCCGCCCCGCCGATGGCGCGGCGGCGGAGGTGGAAACGCGCATGGCGCTCTTGGCGGAGGGCCTGGCGCTGTGCCCTTTGGATGGCCGCCCCCCTCTCCCCCTGCCGATGGATGGGGCCATCGCCCTGGAGCGGGCGGAGGTCCGCGGCGGTCAGCTGGAGTTGGCGGGCGTTGCCCTGGTACGACCCTGACCTGGCGCCTCCCTAAAGCCGCTGGGACAGGGGCAGCACAAGGGTCACGAGGGAATACACCACGGCTGGCACGAACAGATAACTGTCGATCCGGTCGAGGATTCCTCCGTGGCCCGGGATGGCGTCCCCCGAATCCTTCAGGCCCGCGTCCCGCTTCATCATGGATTCCGTCAGGTCGCCCACGACGGCGAAGACGGCCACCAGAACCCCCAGCAGGCCTCCCAGAAGCCAGCCCAGCTTCCAGCCGAGCAGCGCTCCCCCCAGTCCCCCCACCACGGCCGCGCATCCCACTCCGCCCAGGGCCCCTTCAATGGTCTTGCCGGGAGAGATTGGCGAGAGGGGGCGCCGTCCCCAGCGACGGCCGATGGCGTAGGAGCCGATGTCCGTGGCGACGATCAGCCCCACCGCCAACAGGGTGAGGGCCAAGCCGGAGGTCCAGGGCCAGCCCAGGCCGGCAATCGTGCCCGTCAGACGAGGCGCCAAGGCTGGATCGGTGATGGCCCGCAGCTTGATCCAGTGGCTGGGCAAAAACCCCAAATAAAACAAGCCAAAAATCGACGCGGCGATGTCGGCGATGCTGCCCGTCACCGGTTGCAGCAGCAACCACCCGCAAATCACCGCCCCGGAAGCGGGCAGCACCGCCCCCGCCACATCGCCGACGCCCTCGCCCGTGGGCCAATGGCTGGAGGTGGCGACCATGGTGGAGGCCAGCAGGAGCTGGACGGACACCAAGGTGGTGCGAACGGCGGGGCGGATGCTCTTGAAGCGTGCCATGCGGAAAAACTCCAGCAGGCCCACGTGAACGATCACCCCGACCGCCACGGTGAACCACCAGCCGCCCAGCAGGACGATGACCGCCCCAACCCCGCCGGCGGCCCAGCCACTGGCCAGCCGGGCGATGGAGGTGCGACTGCGCGGTTGGGGAATCACCATATGTCCCGCACCGAAGAGAAGGAACCGCTCATCGCTCCGCCGCGATCACAAAGAGCGGCTCCGCCGCGGCCAATTTGGCCTGCGCCCCCCTCCGCTGCATGCGGTGCACCGTGGCCTGCACCACCTGCACATCTCGAGCCTCCAAGCGATCCAGCCGGTCCGTGGCATCCACCAATCCTTCCAAACTCATGGTGCTGATCACCACCCGACCGCCCTCCGGGAGGGCGTCCCAAACTGCCATCAACGTGTCGCCCAGGGAGCGGGCCACCTCCAGCAACACCCGATCGGGCCGGGGTGGAAGCAGAGGCAGATCGTCCGGGGCCATGCCGGCATGAATGTGAAGATTGCTGATGCCAAAGCGGCGGCGGTTGCGCTCCAATAGTTCGATCGCATCCGGGTCCCGCTCCAGGGTGTGCACCATGCCGGAGGGCATCAAACGGGCGATTTCCAGCGCCAAGGCACCCGTTCCCCCGCCCACGTCCCAAACCAGCGAGTTGGGCCGGGGGCGCAGGTGGGCCAGCAAGATCACCCGCAGTTCCATGGGTGTGGGGCTGAAGCCCGGCGCATCCTGAAACACTCCATCGGGCAGGCCAGGGGTAACGAAATCCCAGTGGAAGGCGCTTGGCTGGTTCGCGGGCAAAGATCTCGTCAACCCCTGGGGCGATCGGCCACGACGCTCACCGTATCAGTGATCTGCCCCGGCCAAAGCTGACGCTGCCGCTCCAACCAACGGGCCCGCTCCGCGTCAATGCGCTCGCCGGGCACCAGAAGAGGGATGCCGGGCGGATAGGGCACCAGGGCCTCGGCCGCAATGCGGCCCACGGCGGCCCCCGTCGCAACACGAACGGCTGGAGCGCGCCAGGCGCGGCCCAGGGGGCAGGCCAGGCGGCCCACCAGGGGCAAAGGGGGAGGGCACTGGGGGGGAAAGGGATCCCCCCCCAGCGACTGGCGCAGGTCCGCCAGGAGACGGGGCAACAGCCGCTCCATCGCCCGGGGGGGGCGCAAGCCCAAGCTGAACAGGAGGACAGCGGGTTCGGGCAGTTCCGCCGCCACCCCCCGCTCCAACAGCCAGGCATCCGCCTGCAATCCGTTCACGCCAAAGGCGCCGCAGTGCAGGAGCAGGCGGAGGGGATCCCCATTGGGCAGCGGAGAAAAGCCCGCGCGGGTGAGCCGACGGGCGAGCCGTTCGGCCCGGACCATCGCCCCGCGGCGCAGGGCCAGGCCTTCCGCAGAGCGCAGGTGCTCCAGGGCGGCCGCGGTGGCGGTGAGGAGCAGGGCGCTCGGGCTGGAGGTCTGCAGCCACGTGAGGCCGCGAATGAGGGCGGCGTCCTCCACCCGCTCCCCCTGGCTGAAGAGGGCGGCGCCCTGGGCCAAGCCCCCTCCCACCTTTTGGGGGGAAAGCACCACGAGGTCGGCCCCCGCCGCCAGGGCCTCCCCCTGGCCGTGGGCCTGGTCCACGAGCACGGGGAGGCCCTGGCCGTGGGCGAGGCTCACCAGGGAGGCCAGATCGGCCCGCAGTCCCTGATAGGTGGGATCCACGAGCACGATGGCCGCCACAGGCCCGTCGGCCAGGGCGACCCGCAGGACCCTGGCCAGATGGTCGGGCGTGCAGGGCTGCCAGAGGCCGGTGGCGGAGTCAAAAGGCAGGGAATAGAGGAGGGGCTCCAGGCCGCCCAGGACACAACCATGGAGCAGGCTGCGGTGCAGATTGCGGGGCAGCAGCACGCGGGCGCCCGGCGGCGCCATGGCCAGCAGGGCCGCCTGCAGGAGGCCCGTGGCGCCGTTGACCCCAAACCAGCAGGCGCGGGCGCCCATCATCCGGGCGCAACGCCGTTGCGCCTCCGCCACAGCCCCGTCCGGGAGGAGCGGGCCACCCCACTCGGGCAGTTCCGGAAGATCCCAAGAGCCTGGCGCTTGCCGGAGCAGGCGGCGCACGGATGGGGGAAGGGCCTGGCCGCCCCCATGGGCGGGCAGGTGGAGCGGCAGACGCCGCCGGGCGGCCAGGGCGGAGAGCAGCGGTGACGCGGGCCGGGCATCATTGGCGGCAGGGCCCATGGCGACTGGCGAAGCTTTCTAAAGTCTGATCAGCTGATCGTGGATCCCTGACCCTCTCCGCCGTCGCCCCCGCCGCCGATCCCCCGGTTGTCACACCCGCCCGGGATCCTGATCTGTGTTACGACCCGGATCGTCACCTGCGATGGCTGTTGTTGCGGCCCTGGATCCTGCTGGGTCGGCTGGTGGTGGTGATCGTCACCCTGGGGCGTCTGGCGATTGAGATCGTGGCCCAGGGGAACAGTACGGACGCCAAAGTGCAGCAGCGCGTGGCCCGTCGCATCCTCACCAGCTTGACGGCCCTGGGCCCCTGTTTCATCAAAGTGGGTCAAGCCCTTTCGACCCGTCCCGATCTGGTGCGTCGCGATTGGTTGGAGGAATTATCACGATTACAGGATGATTTGCCGCCATTCCCCTGTGTCATTGCCAGGCAGACCATCACCAGTGAATTAGGCATCGAGTTGGCGGATGTGTTTGCTGAATTTCCTGGTTATCCCGTGGCGGCAGCCAGCTTGGGGCAGGTGTATCGGGCGCGTTTGAAGGATGGTCGCTGGGTGGCTGTGAAGGTGCAACGTCCAAACTTGCCGATGATTTTGCGACGAGACCTGGCGATTATTCGTGCGCTGGCAGTTCTGTGCGCCCCATTTTTGCCCCTGAATCTGGGTTTTGGCCTAGGAACAATTATCGATGAGTTTGGCCGTAGTTTGTTCGATGAGATTGATTATCGAAAAGAGGCCGATAATGCCGATTATTTTTCCCAGTTGTTTGCTGATCATCCTGAGGTGACGGTGCCCGAGGTGGAGCGAACTCTCTCCAGCCGGCGGGTCCTGACCACCACCTGGATCAACGGTGTGAAAATGTCCAGCCGCCGCGAGCTTGAAGCCCACCACCTGGATCCGGCTGCCTTGATCCGCACCTGCGTGATCTCAGGTCTAAGACAATTGCTCGAAATTGGCTATTTTCATGCAGATCCTCACCAGGTCAATTTGTTTGCCCTTCCTGGGGTAACCAATGGCCTGGGGCATGTGGCCTACGTGGACTTCGGCATGATGGATGCATTGAGCGACAAGGATCGTCTCACCTTGACTGGGGCTGTTGTTCATCTGATCAATCGGGATTTTCTAGCATTAGCGCGCGATTTTCAACGGCTTGGCTTCCTCCACCCGCAAGCCGATCTCGAACCCATCGCACCAGCTCTGGAAGAGGTTTTGGGCAATGCGATCGGCAAAGATGTGGGCAGCTTTAACTTTAAATCGATCACGGATCGCTTTTCAGAATTGATGTATGACTATCCCTTTCGTGTTCCAGCACGTTTTGCCCTCATCATTCGTGCCGTGGTCAGCCAGGAGGGATTGGCCTTGCGCCTAGATCCACATTTCCGCATTCTCCAGGTTGCCTATCCCTATGTGGCCAGACGACTACTGGCGGGGGATACGGCCGAAATGCGTGAAAAGTTGATGGAGGTGATTTTCGATCAGAATGGTCGACTTCGTTTGGAGCGTCTCAGCCATTTGCTCAGTGTCGTTGATTCTGAAATGACCGGGGGGGCTGAGTTGTTACCTGTCGCTCGGGATGGCTTGCGGTTGCTGCTCGGACCAGAGGGCAGCGATTTGAGACAACGTTTTTTACTCAGCTTAGTGGCTGATAATCGACTGCATATTGACGATGCGAGGCAATTGGTGGGCTTGATCCGTCAGCACTTTTCCCTTGGCAAAATCATGACTGGCGTCTTGACGCGACTCAATCCATTGGCGGCATGAATTCGGCTGCCCAGTCTCTCGATTCGTGTTTGGGCAAGGGGATCAGAGGATGGATTTCTCAATCAGAAAAGCGGCGAGATTGGAGAGGGATCTGCCCTCTTCATCGCTCCGTCGCTTCAAATGTTGATAAATGTTGTGGGGAAGAGTGATCGTCACCCGAACTGGTTTCCTAAACACACTAGGCAATCTCCCTGACGAAGGCTCCACGTCTCAACTTTGGCATCGTTCAAGGTATTTAACCAGCGCGACCCAGCCTTTCGAAGACAGGATCGCGCGGGGTGGCCCAGTGTTGCGCGGACCTGTTCACCTTGCGTCTTCCTTCACCGCCGTGGCTTCGCCGGTAGGCGCGACGGTCTCCCCCTTACCCGGGTGGTATCGGAAGGGCCCTAGGGTTCGCCTTGATCTGCCTGCCCATCGTGCTTCCCCCCCTTCCGTTCGCTCTCGTCAGTGCCCCACTCGATCTGTTGGAGGCAACGGAGGCTGCTGGAAGCGGAGACTACGGTGACCTGGATCCAACGGAAATCCTGCTGGAGTTCGCGAACCTACCCCAACCCCCCTACCTGCTGGCTGGCTTGGGTTTGGCGATCGGAATCCTCTGTGGACTCACCTTCAGCAAACTGGTGCAGCAACGGCTGGATGCTTGGAAAGAGGATCGGCTTCCCCTCCTTCCCCTGGCCCGCATCCAAACCGTTCTCCCCTGGACCGGACTGCTCTTGGGGATCACGCTGTTCAGTGGGGGGAGCCTGCAGGTGTTTGGCTTTGCCTCTGGAACGGCCATCCTGCTCGCCTTTTTGTTGTCCCTGGCCACCGGCGGCGCCCTGTGGGTGCAGTTGGTTCGCTTGATGCAACAGGTTCAATCCGGCAACTTCAAGGCCGTGGACTTTGATAATTTCGATGAATTTTTTGGTTGATCGTCTGGCCTTGGCCTACGCATTTCTTGGAAGGTCGGGACCGCGGTGAGCTTCTCAATGTGGTCCCCAATCGTCCTTCTGGACGCCTTGGTCAGGGTTGCAGGGCCTGGGTTTCGCAACGGCAGGAATAGGTTTTTAAGACCAGGAATAGGTTTTCAAGGCATAGGCGCCATGGTTGGGGGAGGGTTCTTGAACGGGTTGGGTATGGCCCTTGGCACGGTTCCCGCATCGGGCTGGGGCGTGTCATTCAGGAGTACGTTGACCAATTCCGTTTCGACAAGATAACGGTCTCCAAAATATCCAATTTGAATTCTCCTTGGAATCTCGATTTGCTCGATTCTTCCTCCCCCTTCCGTTGAGGGAGGCGTTGTTTGGGTATCAAAAGGCGTTTGCGTGGCAATCCTCCAGCGACGATTCATAAGCAAGACCCCATCTTGGATAGCCATGCGACCCGGACCAATCTCGTAGAGAAACTCCTTGAACGGTGTGATTTGAATATTGCGAACATCTCCGGTTTTGACGTTGACATCATTCCGGTCAGGAAGTTGACGGAAGTAAATAAAACTGATGTCTGACTCCTTAATGATGACATCCTTACCGTCCTTGTCAAGGAAGAGAAATTCCTTGGTGGCTGGATTGTAGGATTTGATAGCAATAATACCAGTATAAATAGTGCCGAAAGGATTTTGCACCCTGAGCGAATACCAGCCAAATTGCAAGGGGCGGTTGAGATTTAAATTGATGGGTGTTGCATCGGCCTTCAAGCCTGCAATACTTGAAGCGGCAATGCAAAAGCAAATGGCCAGTCCCAGTCGCCTGGAGGATGCCCTGGCTGCGACACGTCGACGGTTGAAATGGGGAACAGGCAAACGGGGAACAAAACAACGGGAATTCACGTTTGCCAATGGCACTCCTGTTCCATAATTAAACCCCTTCAAGTCTCCCGCGTCAAGATTGCTGTGGTTGCCTGTGGTTCAGCAATTTGATCCGGTAAAGAACATCCTCCAAGGCGTCCGCCGCGGAGACGGCCCCATAGCGTTGCGGCGTCGGCGGCAGACAACAGCAGGCCAGGGGGGAAAGGATGGTGCTCGGTCGGGGATGGCAAAACTGAACAACGCTGTAGCGCTCCACGGGGGGACCCGGAGGCGCACTCACCCGATGCCAGCCACTGGGAATACGTCCATTGCTGAGTCTCTCCAGCATCAGGCCAGTGTTGATGATCACCCTGTCGTCCGTTGCCGTCACCGGCGTCCAGGCGCCGCCGATGGACACCTCCAACCCTGGGCCAGTGGCCCTGGGCAACACGGTGATCAAATTGATGTCCGCGTGGGGCGCCGCCCACCCATGGCCTCCCTCGGGCGCAATGTCCATGGCGGGGTAGCGCAACGCCCTGGTGAGGGTGGGTCCATCCAACACCATCTCCTCAAAAAAGGCCTCGTCCACCCCCAAAACAACGGCAATGAGACGTAAAAAACGGCGTTGAAAGGAGGCCATCGCCCCATGGAAGCGTTGCAACACGGCCGTGATCCCTGGCACCACCTCCTCAGGCAGCACAGCCTCGGGATAGACGAGGGGGTAGCGGCGGCGCAGGGGGTGTTCGGGTGACAGGGGGGCGGACCAATTGAGCATTTCCTTCCAGTCGGAGCGCTCTTCGTTCGCGGCCGTTTCCACCAGGAGGCCGGTGTAACCCGCCTGTCCATGGCTTTCCGGACGGTGAAAGCGTTGCTTGGTGGCCACGGGCAGGTGGAAAAACTCCGCCAGGAGGGCGTAGGCCGTATCCAGGAGATCACTGGGAAGATCGTGACTGCTGTAGACAAAGCCCGTGGCCAAACTCTCCCGTAGGCCCGACAGCACGGCCTGTCGCGTTGACTGGCCGCCACGCTCATAGGCCAGCAAATCCACATCCAAGAGGCGGAGCGCCATGGCCAATCCTGTGCGGCTTGCCTCGAGATTCGCATTTCCACCGCTGGCGCGACGAGTGTGGCCGTCGCTGGCCTTGATGGCCTTGATGGCCTTGATGGGGTAAACCGCACCCCGCGGAGCGCCCCACTCGCTTCAAACTCCGTTACAATCACTTCACATTTGGACACAATCCAATGAGCACCTCCGAACCTCGCTTTGGCTTCGTCGCCTTCGCCGAAACCTGGAATGGCCGTTTGGCCATGCTGGGCTTTGTGATTGGCTTGGCCACCGAACTTCTCACTGGCCAGGGCATCCTCTCCCAGATTGGGTTGGGTTGAAGCAGACCCTTCTAAAACAATACCGGCCCAAGGCGGCCGGTTTTTTTATGTCCTTATCGTGAATCATGCGTTAACCCCCCTTGACGTTTTCTACGTCCAGGGAGGGAGTGCGGGAGTTGTGGATCAGTTTTGCTTCAAACCTAGGAGTTCGGCTCCATAGCGCTCACTCATCTCTGCCTGCAGCTGCCAGGCGGTCAACAGGGTTTTGGCAACGTCTCGCAACTGCTCGATGTCGCTACAGGAATCAATGGCGCGGGAGTGGAGCTCCGTCGAGAATTGGCGGGACAGGGAGCGGGACATGGAGATGCCGTTATTTGAAGAAATATTAAGAACATTCTGTTCCGTTGTCCTT
>JBKCVY010000103.1:0-3923 GCA_046317475.1 Cyanobacteriota bacterium
ACCCTTCAGTGGAAGGAGATGCCTGGTGCAAGCAATCTCGTTTAAATTATGCTAAAATTTTGAGGATAGATGGATCTGAGACGAGGCGAATGACTATGCCTACTTCTTTTTAATCTGCCGCGTAGCGGCTTGGTCCAACTATGTAATGGGAGGTTCCGAGAACCACGCCGAGAACATCCCTCCTCTTCCGCAAACCACACTGCAGCATGGGGCTGGATACTCGAAAACCATTGCAGTGTAGGGCTCCTTGACGACGTTCGGCCAAGTATAGGGGTGGTTCACGGGTCCGATAACCACATGTTCTATACGATACACATCCCGGATCGGATGACCAGATCAGCCACAAGCACGCTTGTAGTACAAGGTGCGCAATCTGACTATTCTGATCATTCGAAACCTCTGCTTGACGGGTTCTGATAGCCACGCAGCACACCCCCTTTCCGCAAACCATCAGGCCGATGAGCTGGTCACAGCACGAGATTCTTTGTAGGCTATTGGGCCGCAACGATTTGCATAAGCTCCTACAGTTGCAGCGCACCCTTCAGCTGACGTGGATCAGCTAGCCACGCCTCATCATCGCTGCAAATCGTCCACTAGACAGCTGCGGGCAGGGAAGGCGACATTCAGACCATCTCCATCGATTTTTATGTCTTCAACGTGATCAATTCCCTCCCATCGAAGGCCTTGCCCCCGATCCAAACGATGGGTAGCAGCGGAAACACTCCCCATGCCCGCCAGCCCTGAAGCAACAACCCCCAACCTCACCCTCCAGTCACCAGGCCACCCCAACGGAACATCCGCGACACCAGCCACCCCTCACCCCTGCGCCTCCAAAAACTCCTCCGCCCTCCGCTGATACCCCACTCGCAGGTCATCGTCCATCCGATCAAGGTGGCGCACCATCATGGCAAGACGGGGATGGCCCCGGAAGCGAACGGCATGGCGACTTTGGAAGGCCCAATAGAGCGCTTGAAACGGGCAAGCATCGGGACCAGTTTTCAGCTTTGGGTTGTACCGACAGCGGGCGCAATGGTCGCCCATCTTGTCGAGATAGGCCGGGCCCGCGGCATAGGGCTTGGTGGCGAGCCAGCCGCCATCCGCATAGAGCACCATGCCCAATACGTTGGGCACCATCACCCAGTCGTAGGCATCGATGTACATCTCTAAATACCAGCGCAGCACCGCCTGCGGCTGGTAGCCACCCAGCAGAAAATAATTGCCGAGCACCATCAACCGTTGAATATGGTGGTTGTAGCCCAGCCGCAGGGCGCCCCCAATCGCTTGGGCCACGCAGCGCAGCTCCGTTTCACCCGTGTAGGCCCAGTGGGGCAGGGGTCGGTGGGCCTCCAGGGCGTTCACCGTCTGGTACTCGGGCATGTGGCGCCAATACATGCCGTTGATGAATTCACGCCAGCCCACGATCTGCCGCACAAAACCCTCCACCGACGCCACTGGCGCCCGTCCCTCCGCCAACGCCTCCTCCGCCGCCCGCACGCATTCCATGGGCGTCAGCAAGCCGATGTTCAGCAGGGGGGACAGCACCGAATGAAAAAGCACGGGCTCCCCATCCACCATGAGGTCTTCCCAGGGGCCAAAGCCCGCCAACCGCTCCGCCACGAACCGTTCCAGCCAGGCCAGCGCCCCCGCCCGCGTCACCGGCAACCACAACTCCGCCGCCCGGCCGGGATGGTCCCCAAACAGCCGCGCCACCTGGGCCGCCAGCGTGCGCACCACCGCATCTTCCATCGGAGGTGGCAAGGACGGCACAACGGGGCGAGCCTTGCGGAACTGGGCGCGGGTCTGGCGGTTCTCCGCATCCGTGTTCCACACACCACCCACGGGCTGGCCATCGGGTGCCATCAACACCCCTAGGGCCTTGCGGAGCCGGCGATAGTGCTGCTCCATCACCACAGACCGACGCCCCTTGGCCCAGGCCAAAAAATCCGCGCGGGACAGCAGGAATTGCGTGGTGGGATGGGTGTGGATCGGCACGCCAAGGCGTTCGGCCAGGGCGGGCAGGGAGGCCTGGGTGTGGAAGTCGTTGGGTTCGAGCAGGTGGATGGCGCGCATGTTGTGGCGGGCGATCCAGGCGGCGAGCACAGCGGCGCTGTCGGGCGGCTCGGCCCCCTGCTCTCCCCCGGGCAGAGGATCCTCCAACCGGTGATACAGCACCCGATGCCCCGCATTCTCCAACGCCGCCGCGTGGTGGCGCATCGCAGCGAAAATCAGGGTGAGCTTCTGCTGGTGATACCGCAGCCGCCGGGACCGTGGGGCGGATTCCACCAGCGCCACCCAGCGGTTGGGCTCGGGCCTCGCCAGCAGCGGATGCTCAGGCAGCAACTGGTCCCCCAGAATCCACACCAGTTCCATGGGGCTCCATACAGCGGCTCTGGAGGCAATCCTCGCCGCGCCTCGGGCCGAGCGCAGCGGACGGGCGGCGCGACACAATCAAGGTCCGGTCCCCCAACCCGTGTCCGCCTCCCCCAGCACCTGGCCCTCCCCCCTCAGCCCCCAGGGCCCCACCCTGGTGATGGGCGTGCTCAACCTCACCCCCGATTCCTTCAGCGATGGGGGCCGGCTGGAAACGGTGGGGGCGGCGGTGCGGCAGGCGGGAGCGATGGTGCGCCAGGGGGCGGCCGTGCTTGACCTCGGCGCCCAGAGCACCCGGCCGGGGGCCGAGGAGGTGGGCGCCGCCGGGGAGCGGGCGCGCCTGCTGCCGCCCCTGCGGGCCCTCCGCGCCACCTGGCCCGACGCCGTTCTCTCCGTCGACACCTTCCATGCCGCCGTGGCGGAAGCGGCCCTGGCGGAAGGGGCGGACTGGATCAACGACGTGCGCGGCGCCAACCACACCCCCGCGGCCCCCGGCGGCGGCCTGCGGGATCCGGCGATGCTCCCCCTGGTCGCCGCCGCTGGCTGCCCCTACGTGCTGACCCACAGCCGCGGCGACAGCCGCACGATGGATTCCCTAGCCACCTATGGCGATGTGGTGGCGGAGGTGCGCGACGAATTGCGGGCCGCCACCGACCGGGCCCTCGCCGCCGGGGTGCGCCTCGAGCAGATCCTCTGGGATCCGGGGCTGGGCTTCGCCAAAACCACCGCGCAGAATCTCGAACTCCTGCGCCGCCTGGCGGAGCTCACCTCCGAGGGCCTTCCCGTTCTCGTGGGCCCCTCCCGCAAACGCTTCATCGGCGCCGTGCTGGCCGAACACCGTCCCCGGGCCCGCCTCTGGGGCACGGCGGCCGTCTGCGCCCTCGCCGTGGCCCGCGGGGCGGCGGTGCTGCGGGTGCATGAGGTGGGGCCGATCGTCCAAGTGGCGCGCATGGCCGAGGCCGTGGACTCCTGATGCGCCTGCTGCACACCTCCGACTGGCACCTGGGCCGCTCCTTTCACGGCGCCTCCCTCCTGGAGGAGCAGGCGGCGGCCCTGGCCCGTGTTGTGGAGATCGCCCGGGACGGCGCGGTGGATGCCGTGCTCATCGCCGGCGACATCTACGACCGGGCCATTCCCCCCGCGGAAGCCGTGCGGCTCTTCACCGACACCCTCGCCCAGCTCCGCGACACCGGCGCGGCGGTGGTCGCCATCGCCGGCAACCACGACTCCCACGTGCGCGTTTCCGTCTACGACCCCCTGCTCTCGGCCCTCGGCGTGGCGATCCGCGGCGACGTGCGCCGGGCCGCCCAGCCCGTCATCGTCTCCCCACGCCGGGGGGGAACGCCAGCGGCGATCTATCCGCTGCCCTATCTGGATCCGGTGGTGGATGGTCCCGCCCTCGCTGACCCCCTCGCGCCAGCGGACCGCGACGCCCCCGGCGAGGAGGGCGCCCCCCCGCCGGGGACTGGCCGTCCGCGCCATGAGGACGTCACCCGACGCGCCCTGGCGCGGGTGCGCGATGATCTGCGCCAACGGCCAGGCCACCACTCCGT
>JBKCVY010000104.1:0-4701 GCA_046317475.1 Cyanobacteriota bacterium
TCCTTGCCCTGGCCGGTTTGCGGTTGGATCGGGTGATCGTGCACGCGATTGAGGACAACACTTTCCGGGCCGTTCTCAAACTGGTCAACGCCAGTGGCGAAGCTTCCGATCTCGACGCCAGGCCAAGTGATGCCATCGCCCTGGCCGTGCGCACCGGCAGTGGCATCTGGATGCTGGAGGAGGTGGTGGCCGACGCCTCCATTCCGGTCGACGCGGAGGCGGACGCGGAAGATCAGGAAGATTTTCGTCGTTTTCTCGATCGCACCAGCCCCGCGGAACTGATTCGTCATCTCCACCGCGCCGCGCCGGAGGCCTCCCTCGCCGAATCCGAAGCGGAGGGGGAGGCTGGTCCATCATCGGAAGACGCCTCGGGGGATAGCCCGGGCTCGCCGGACGATGCCGACGCCAACCCCTGAAGGACGGGAGCCCATCTCCCCCACCGCCAGCCGTCGCCCCTTTGGCGACGGACCTCCGGTGTCCCTGTTTACCCTCGGCACCATGCGAGCCCTGGCTAGTCCAGAGGCCATGGAGGCCGTGGTGCGTCGCGCCGTCGCCGCTGGCATCAACCATTTTGAGACGGCCCCGGCCTACGGCCCGGCCGAGCGCTATCTCGGTGCCGCCCTGGCCGCCTTGGCCAGGGACCAGCCCTCCCAACGCGACGCCCTGGTCATCACCAGCAAGCTCCTCCCCTCCCCGGACGGGGCTGAAGCCTGGACCCAGTTGCTCGCCAGCCTGCGGCGGTTGGGCCTCCGCAAACTCGACAATTTGGCCCTGCATGGTTTGAACACCGAGGCCCACCTGGAGTGGGCCCTGAAAGGCGCGGGCTCCGATTTCTGTGCTCGCGCTTTGGGCGAGGGCGTGGTGGGACAGGTGGGTTTCAGCAGCCATGGATCCAACGCCCTCATCGCCGAGGCGTTAGCCAGCGGACGCTTCCGTTTCTGCAGTCTTCATTTGCATCTGTTCGATCCGGTCCGTCTGCCGCTTGCGCGGGAGGCCCTAGAGGCTGGGATGGGGGTGATGGCCATCTCTCCAGCTGACAAGGGGGGCCGTCTTCAGGATCCGCCCGCCGGTCTCGTGGAGGATTGCGCCCCCTGGTCTCCCCTGCGGCTGGCCTATCGCTTTCTCCTGGCGCGGGGCATCAGCACCTTGACCGTGGGTGCGGCCCAGCCCTCCGACCTCGACCTTGCCGAGGACCTCGCCCGCGCCACCCAGCCCCTCAGCCCCGAGGAGAGTGCCGTCCTGGCTCGCCTTCAGGCCCTGTGCCAAGAGCGGTTGGGATCCGAATGGTGTGGCCAATGCCAGGCCTGCCTGCCCTGCCCCCAGGAGGTGCCCATCCCCAGCCTGTTGCGGCTGCGCCAATTGGCCATCGGCCATGGCCTGGAGACATTCGCGCGGGAGCGCTACGGCTTGATTGGCCAAGCGGGCCATTGGTGGGAGCAGGTGGACGGGCGGGCTTGCCAGCGCTGCGGCGACTGTTTGCCCCGCTGTCCCCGGGGGTTGCCCATCCCCGATCTGCTTGCGGAGGGCCACCAGCGCCTGGCGGCGGCACCGCGGCGGCGCCTCTGGGGTTAGGCCACGCGTTTTGGCCCCACCTTGGTGCTGCCCGCTGGTTATGGCCGCTGGCAGGACCGGGAGGCGTTCCAGAGGTCTTGAAGGCGTTGGCGTTCCAGGGGTGCCAAGGGGGGAAGGCTGACACAGCGCTCCAGCACCGCCTCCGGCGGCAGAAGCAGCCGTTGGAGGGAAGGGGGAAAGCCGCGCAGGGCCTCGTCCAGGACGGACCTGGGCAGGGGGGGCACCCAGCCGCCCGCCAACAGCCGCGGTAGGAGCGGCGGTGTCAAACAGGTGGCCAACCACTCGCCAGGGGGGAGGGCCTTGGCGCCAGCGGGCCGCAGCAGGAGGGACCAGGCCAGGGGGCCCCCCTGGTGGGGCACCAGCACGGTCAGCCGCGGATCCCGGCGGAGCAGGGGGGCCACCCGCTGCCGAGGCAGCACGGCGGCCTGACCATGTCCACTCAGCAACAGATTGAGCCCATCCCGGTCGTCATGGGCGAGGGCCTGACGTCGCAGTTGGCACAACCGCTCTGGATCGTTCCCCACCAACGCCATCACCACCCGCGGGCTGGAGGGCAGAACCACCGTCCCCGTCAAGCTGGGGTCCAGCAGCAGATCCCAGCCCCTGTCCTCCCGCCTGGCCAGATCCGGTCGGTCGCGCAGCACCAGCACCCAGGGGTTGAGGCTCCAGGGAAAGGCGAGGGGCGCCAGGCCCCGTCCTTGGAAGAGGCGGCTGGCGGCGGCGGCACGGGGGGACAGGCGTTCCAGGATGTCCCCATGGCCAAAGGGTTCCCAGGCCTGGGGAGGCAGGGCGCTGGCCCATCCGTCCGTCAGCTGGACCAAGGCGGGCCTCTGGTTCGGGGGGGCCTGGACGGCCTGTCGCACCTCGGCCGCTCCCTCCAGCCAGGTCAGCTGCCAGCCTTTGGGCAACAGCTGTCCCCAGCGCGCCGGCAGGTCCCCCCTGCGGGCGGCCAACCTGGCCCTGTCCCGCCCACAGCCCCCCAGGAGAGCCACGGATCCGCCCAAGGCGATGGAGAGCAGCGCGCGCCGCGAGAGCTGGTCCTCAACCATTGCCCGGTTGTCGCGGACGAAGCTCCGCCACGGGAGCGTGGAGACGGGCGCAGGCGACGTCGCAGTGGCGGGCGAGCGCCTCGGGATCTCTGCCGCTCAATTCCCACACCACCGCCAGTCCTCCCGCTCCCACGCCCTCCTTGACATAGCCCTCTTCATAGGCCGCCAACGCAGGATGGCACGGGGGGGGGAACCCAAGGGAGCAGCGAAAGGCGAGGGGGGCCTCCACCTGCCAGTGCCGACCCAGATGGCCCAGCAGGCGCACCAGATCGCTGCCCGTCTCATGGGCCACCCAGCGGGTGGTGGCCAGGCCCGTCCTGGCCAGGAGCCCGGGGCGCTGGCCAGGTGGGGTCAGGGCCAGGGCCAGGGCCAGCACGGCCGCCATCTGACTCCCCCCCGCCAGCGCGACGGGCACGCCCGCCCCGGCGGCCTCCATCAGAAGCCCCGCCGCGATGGGTTGCATGGGATCCCCCAGGGCGGCCACCACCGCAAGGGGATCGCTCCAGGCCGCAACTCCCTGAAGCCGATGGGCCGCGGCGGCCATTCCCTGTTCCACCAAAGCCTGTTTCAAGGCATGGGCGGGTTGGCGAAGGCTTCCGCTCACCAAGCCGTCGGCCGCGATCCCCAGCCCGCGCAGCACCGCTAGGGCGGTGGTCGTGCCGCCCGGCACACATTCGGCAAGGAGCAGTGGGGCGGTTGGGGATTGTCGCGCCAGGCGTTGACCCCAGCGGCGCCCCTGCTCCAGCAGGCTGGTCACCCGTTGGCGCTTCATGGCCGCGCCGGAACTCAGGCAGCGGGCCGCCCCCGCTCCCGCGGGAGCGGGCAGGCGCAGGTGGGGGATGGCTGGCGCCACGGCACAGCCCAAATCGACCACCAGCGGCGCGAGGCCCAGCTCCCGCGACACCACATGGCTGATCAGGGCCGGCGAGACGCCCGCCGGCAGGGGGGGAAGGGCGTGGGGGCGCCAGGCCTCCGGACCGAGCACCAGCAATTCAGCATCCGCCGCGGCGGTGGCCCGCCGCGCCTCTGGCGTGGCCCCCGCCGCGGAGATGCCGGGCACGGCGGCGGTGTCCGTCGCCGCGAGCAGCACCATCACCCGTGTTGTTGGCCATTCCCGGCGCCAGGAGAGCCTCCAACGCTCCGCCAGCACGGGTGATCCGCTCAACAGGCAGGGGAGACTCAAAGGGGATCCAGGCTCACCAGGGCTTGAAGCGCGGGCGGGGGCTCGCTGATGGGGGAGCTCAGGCGCGGAAAGATCCAGTACGCCACCGCGTGCAGACAGAACACGACCAACAGGTTTTGGAGCACCACGAGGGCCAGGGCCAGGGCCTGAACCTGGACAAGATCCATGCCGGGTCCCAGGCCCAGAACCTCGAAGAAGCGATCCAGAAGCTGGGAGGCCGCGGTGGTGACCACCACCCAGAGGTTTTCCCCGACAAGCACCGACAGCACGGCGAGACGCACCAGAAAACCCAGGGCGCCAATCACGGCTCCCACGGGAAGGGTGACCCACCAGCTGAGGCGTCGGCGCCACCCCCACCCCAACCACAGGGCCAGCAAGCCATAGGGGAACAGCACCAAGGGCCCGCGGATCGGGCCCATCAGGGCCACCACCAGCAAACCGGTCACCGCCACCCCCTCAAGGGCGCAGCGCCAGCCATGGCGCAGCTGCAGCAAGGTGAGGGGGAGTGGCAAGGCCAGCCGAAACAGGGGACTCCCCACGGGCAGGTAGTACAGAGCGGCCCAAAGCAGGGCTGTGGCGGCTGAGAGATAGGCCGTGTCCATCAGTTGGCGGGCCTGGCGGTGACTCAGCTGGCGCTGACCTGGGGAGGGCGGTTGGGGAGGCGTACCCATGGTCAACGGGGTGGGGGAGCGGGACGGACCGCAGGCTCGGGCGTCGTGGGGACGGCGGGCTTCATCTTCTCGATGGTTTCCACTTCAAAGGGGATGCCCGCCGCGCGCAGGGCTTGGGTGACCGCCTCGGCCGGAGCGGAAGGGTCGGCCTCGGGGAGGCGAAGGGTGACACGGTACGGGGTGGGGGCGGACGGGTTCGCTGCGGGACGGGCCTTTGGCTTGGGGG
>JBKCVY010000105.1:0-3582 GCA_046317475.1 Cyanobacteriota bacterium
AGCTGGGACTGGTGGGTGTCTGCTGGGCGGCAAGCACCTCGACAAAGCCGCCACTGAAGCCACTGGAGAGGTTGTAGGTGAGGCTGAGATGGCGGTTGAGTGACTGACTATTGAATTGCGTCAGAACGTAGATCTTTTCAATTCCCGAGTTGATGCAGTTGCTGACAGGAATGTCGATCAGTCGATATTTGCCGCCGAGGGGCACGGCCGGCTTGGCGCGGGTGGTGGTCAGGGGTTGGAGCCTGGTGCCCGCGCCACCACCAAGGATGATGGCCAGAACTCGTTTCACGCGTCCATCTCGCGTTTGAACAGAACATACAGTTGGGAAGGATCCTTGTACTGTCTTGGCAGCGAGTCATGCAAGGCCGATAACCGTTGCCAGCAGACGCTGTGCTTGATCGATTCGATGGTCTTCTCCTCGCGGATCAGGATGCGCAGTGCTTTGCTGTAGAGCGAATAGCTGGCTGCCAGCTCATCGAGGGTGAGCGGGGTGGTGAATGTGGCCGAACCCATCGGGGTGACTTGGGCGCTGAAGATATGGTCCGGCATGGGGTCGCCGTGGCGCTGCCCCCATTTGGGGACACCTCAGTCGTCGTAGACTCGGCAGTTGATGTTGGAGGGGTTGAGATCGCAGAACACCTCCAGTGGAGATGGGGCTTCCGCGGTCTCTGGATGGCGCTGTTGATACTCCTCCAGGTCCTGAATCCGCTGTTCCAGCTTGCGGGCGATGGCCTGATCCCCCTTGCTCTTGGCCTCTTCAAGTTCGGAGCGGTAGGTCTGGAGCTGTTCGTGAATGGTGGCCATGGCGTCGGTGTGGGGGGGGCGTTGAGACGGCCCGCAGAATTTAACCTGCTTCAGTCCGCCCTCTTAAAGGCACCGCAGGGCTCGCCATCTCTCTGGGTAGGCCTACCCATTTGTCGGCGATGCCTTGCGATCAGCAATGAACTTGGGCAAGCTGGATGGGTTTGCGGGGTTTCCTGATGGCTGATGTTCCCTATCTGGTGGCCCTGGCCCTGCTGGAGATCGGAGGCAAGCGCGCCTTGCCGCTCGCCGGCCGATCCATGCCCGCCTCGGCGACTGAGGCAGCGGACCCCGGGGAAGATGGGCGCACCCTTGCCCTGGAACTGCTGCTCCGGCTGTGGCAGCGCAGTGATGAGGGGCCCATCCAACGGATGGCCGGGGAGAACAGCCTGCTGCTGGCGGAGGTGCCCTTGGATCTGATGAGCGAGCAGCTCCCCTTGCTCAAGGCCAGCTGGATTGCCAGTGGTGACAACGCCGAATTTCTTCAAAAGCTGGAGGGTCTGGCGAGCCGGGGCTGGCGGATTGTCTTTGTCAAGTACGAGCCGATCGCCTATCAGCGCTGGTTCTGAGCTGCCTTCCGGCGTTGGCGCGGTCGTCCGCGGCGCTCAAATCCGCATTGTCCCCAACGGGGGACTGACAGCGGTCGAGGGAACGCAGAGGATGGATTCATCTGTCTCCATCCCGTGCCATGCCTACCACCACTCGCGCGCGGAAGTATGCGTCCCCGATCATCACATGCCTGGCGTGGACTCCGGAGGGAGAGCTCTGCGGGGAGGATTGGTTGCTGTTGCTTGGTCGGCTGATGCAGATCGACCCATGCCTGGCCGAGGGTAGATGACAATCGTCCCGCCAATTGTCCCGCTGCCTGGGCGAGATGGCGGCGCACATGTTCTCAAGGACCATGGCAAATACGACGATAAAAAGCGTACTTCTTCCACCAGCCCATGTGTCATTGGCTGACTATCAAAGCAGCTATATTGGCCTCTATTGCCATCCATTGGCTTCTTAGAGCCAGCGCAATCGTCAGCCATAGAACCCCCAGGGTGCTCGGTGTCAACTACGTTGGCGAGCGCTTTGCATCAAAAACCTGTTACCAAATTCACTCGCCTTGTAACACTAGGGTTTCCGTGCAGACGAGCTCGGCAATGTCTTTCTGAGCCCCGGCCATCAGGGCCAACCATTCCTCTGGCTCCGGATACACCCGCAGACCCGTGGCGGCGGCCATCGCATCAATCAGGCGCCGCGTGTCGTCATCCCAGCCCCTCTCGCTGAGGCCCAATACATTTCAATCACCCAGCAGGGGCCGCAGGCTCTCAGGCCGTTGATCTGCAGGGATCTAAGCCAGTTGGGCATCCTCCACCAGCAGTGGAATCACCGTGTGCACCTTCGGATCACCGCTAGGCCAGGGCTGTCTCCAGTTCATGGCGCACCATGTCGTTGGGATCCTGCAGGCGGGGCAGGTTGGTGGCATGGGCCCAACGGCGACCGATCACAGCCACACAGGCCTTGCTGGCTGCCAAGGCCCGCTCGATCTTCTGCCGCCATTGACCCGCGCCGAGACAGGCCACATCACGAAACACCCGTTCCCGGCCAAAACCAATCCGCAACCAGTCCCACACCCACCCGCTGGCTCCGCGAGCGTTGTCACGGCGATGGCTGATGAAAATGCGACTGCGCTCAGCTGTAAACGCCGAAGTGACAACAAATGACAATCAATGATCCCATTATTATTATAGACCACACTGACGGCTTGGGCACAATCGAGCCTCAGAGAAGCACCCATGCCTGCCTTCCGAAAGCCAGATTCTGGGCGTGGCTTGCGAGTCGAATCACCACTTGCAGATTTTGATCACATGGCCGAGAAGATCAAGAGGCTTTTCTAGGTTTTGTTTTCATTGTTGCATCGACAAGCATGAGAAACCCACACACTTAAGCCCATCTGGGGCAGCCTGGATTGAGCGCTCCAAAACCTTTGTCAGCGAAGGCTCCTTAGAATCAGCACAGAAAATCTCGATCCCGATCGGCAAAGAAGATGGCTTCAGACGATCAACAGGTTGGGGAATGACTAACAAACCTGGTTCGGGACGAGGATTGTATTCAGTCTTCAGTCGACCCTGATGGCGAAAAAATTCAGCCGAGCAAGCTCTGAAAACTCACTATTTGACAATCAAAATAACTCGATGCAACTGGACCGTCGTGGCGCCATGAAACTAAATTTAAAAATTACAAAAAAACTTGGCAAAGAAGTGCGGTACGGGAAAAAAGGCATTTATATTTTTATTTATTCCTGCTGCCACCTTCACAGAAGACTTCGCCTAAGCACGGGCCCCGATGGCAGGTTGATGGGGTTGAACAGCATCGGAAGGGCCAACTGACCGGGAGCAGCCAGCCAGCAGCCCGCCGAAGGGCCGCTTGGCCCTCCCTCAAGCCGCGTGGGGGGGCAGGGGTGGAAAGCCGCCGCCGATCTGGAGAGGCAGCACCAGGGTGGCCCAATGGTCGGGACGAAGGGGACGGCTGCGACGGGGCTTGCTCACACCAAAGGCCACGCGCACCACATTGGTGGTTTCCTGAAGCGACTCCAGGCCGGACAGGAACTCGTTACGGATTGTTCCCTTGGATGGAGATGTGCCGTTGCCGTCCATGGAGACCTGCTAGGAAAAGGAGTTTGGTGGAGATCGCCGAAACGGATCGGCCAAACATGTGGGGCAATGATGCACGATCACGGCCCCAACCGGAAGTCGCGACGGATGCCTAAGCTGCCACTTCTTGAACTGCCAGCTC
>JBKCVY010000106.1:0-6997 GCA_046317475.1 Cyanobacteriota bacterium
GGACAGGCCACCACCAGCACCGCGATCGCCAATTGGAGCGCCAGGCTGAAGGACGTTGCCTCCCCGACCATGGCTCCATGGCCGCCATGCCCTCCGTGGCCCATGGTGGCCGCCTCGGGCGGGTGCAGCACCCAGGGCCACCAGGCCGTCCCCCACAGCCACCAGAAGAGAAAGGTGGCCGCCGCCAGCGCGAGGACCAGCTGGGTGAAGCGCCCGGCCACCCGGTCGGCCATGCCCTGGATCGGGGCTTTGCGGGCCTGGGCGCTTTCCACCAGACGCACAATCCGGGCGATCGCCGTTTGATGGCCGCAGCGCGTGGCTTCCACCACCAGGGAGGCCTCCAGGTTGAGGCTCCCCGCGTCGAGTTCGCACCCCGCCTCGGCCTGGATGGGCAGCGGTTCGCCGGTGAGGGCGGAACGATCCACCGCGGAGGACCCCTTGCGCACGATGCCGTCCACCGGGAGCCGATCACCCGGCAGCACCAACAGGTGATCCCCGGGCCTCAGCCCACCGGAGCGCACCTTGCGCGGTGGACCCTCCCCCATCACCAGCAGGGCCTCATCCGGCTGGAGCGAAGCCAACTCCTCGATGGCCCGACAGCTGCGATAGCGGGCCCGCTCCTCCAGAAACCGGCCGGCGAGCACGAAGCCCAGCAACATGACAGGCTCATTGAAAAAGCAGGGGAGTTGGCTGCCGGGCCACAACCAACCCACCACGCTCGCCAGGTAGGCACTCCCCATGCCCAGGCCAACCAGGGTGTCCATGCTGGGATGGCCGGCCCAGGCTGCCCGGATCCCCGAGAGCAGGATGGCGCGACCGGGGATGGCGAGGGCGACCGTGGCGATGAGGCCGTGAAACCAGGTGGCTTGAAACACCTGCAGGGGGCCCGGCCATGGGCTCGAGCGGGGGGCGACGTCCGCCCAGTGGCCCAGGCTGGAGAGCAACACCAGCAACAGCGCCACGACCAACTGGCGCCAGTGCTGCCACCAAGTCTGTTGGCGCAACAGGTCCTTGCGATTTTGGCAGCCGCTGCCCTCCTCCCGAGGATGGGCCTGGAATCCCAACCCCCGCAGGCTGTCGGCGATGGCCTCCACTCCCGTGGCGTCGGCAGCAAGGTCGATCCAGGCGGTGCGGCTGAGCAGGTTCACCGTGGCGTTCCGCACGCCCGGCTGCTGCCGCAGGCGTTGTTCCACGGCCCTCACGCAGCTGCCGCACTTCATGCCCTCAATGTCGAGCAGTAGGCCGCAGTCAGCCCCTGGCATCGCGGCCGACACGCCAGGAGCCTCCGCGATGGGTGCGGAGCTGCTGGGGGAAGGATGCACGGGTTTGGCGGGTCAAGCCCCTCCACCCTAAGCACTCCTGACCGTCATCACCGGTTGGCGATGGAAGGAGGCAGGATGGTTGGGAAATTTACGCCAGCGCCGTGCCCCGCTCCCAGCGCAACGACAACTTCATCGATAAGAGTTTCACCGTCATGGCCGACCTGATCTTGAAGGTGTTGCCAACAAATCGGCGTGCCAAGGAGGCTTTTGCCTATTATCGCGATGGCATGAGCGCCCAGGGGGATGGCGAGTATGCGGAAGCGATGGAAAATTATGAAGAGGCCTTGAAACTGGAAGAGGATCCTAACGATCGTGCGTTTATTCTCTACAATATGGCCCTTGTCTTCACTAGTAATGGTGAGCATCAAAAGGCCCTGGACTATTACGCGCAAGCCCTCGATCTGAACAGCAAGATGCCCCAGGCCCTCAACAACATGGCCGTGATCCACCATCATCTTGGCTCCCTTGCAGAGGAAAAAGGTGATGCCGATGAGGCCGACCGTTGCTTTGATCTCGCCGCCGAGTGTTGGGCAAAAGCCATCCGTCTCGCTCCCAATAATTACATTGAGGCCCAAAACTGGCTCAAGACCTCAGGTCGCGGCAGCGTGGATGTCTATTTCTGAGGGCTCCCCATCCCCGCGGCCCCCATCCCCGTCCCACCGGTTCTTCCCTCAGGCTGACCCCCCATCCTCCGGATGCGCGCCCAGCGCCCCTACCAGCGCCTCAGCCAAGGTGGCGGATTCGAGCACCCGCAGGCCAAGTGCCGACGATGGGCCCAGGCCGCTGGCCTTGGGGACAACCGCCCGGGTGAATCCAAGCCTTGCGCTTTCTTGAAGGCGCAATTCCAGTTGCCCCACCGGCCGCAACTGTCCCCCCAGGCCCAACTCCCCGATCAGCACCGTGCCCGGGGGCAGCGTCAAATCCCGATAGCTCGCCACAACCGCCGCTGCCACTCCTAAATCCGCCGCGGGTTCCTCAACTTGCAGCCCGCCCGCCACGGCGAGGTAGCAGTCGAATCGGGAGAGCGGCAGGCCCAAATGTTTTTCAATCACGGCCAGGATCTGGTGCAACCGGTTGGTGCCCACCCCCGTGGCCGTGCGTCGCGGACTGGCATAGCTGGTGGCGCTCACCAGGGCTTGCAGTTCCACGACCAGGGGGCGCGTGCCCTCCAGTGCCACGATGGTCGACGTGCCGGGGCTGGGCTCGCCGCCACCGAGAAACAGCTCGCTGGGGTTGCTCACCTCCGCCAGGCCGCCGTCGCGCATTTCAAACACCCCCAGTTCATGGGTGGCGCCAAAGCGGTTCTTAACCGCCCGCAAGAGGCGATGGCTGGCGAACCGATCGCCCTCGAAGGTCAACACCGCATCCACCAGGTGCTCCAGCACTTTGGGTCCCGCCAGCAGGCCCTCTTTCGTCACATGACCCACCAGCAAGACCGCCGTCTCGCGGCGCTTCGCCAGCTGTTGGAGCGCCGCCGCGCACTCCCGCACCTGGGCCACGGTGCCCGGGGCGCCGCTGAGGTGGCTGTCATGGATGGCTTGAATGCTGTCGATGATGGCCACGGCGGGCTGGAGGGCGTCCATCTCCTCCAACACCGGATCCAGATCGGTCTCCGCCAGGAGTTGGAGGCCCCCATCGGCCTGGCTCGCCTCCGATGGAGGGGGGCCGACGAGGCGGCGCCAGCGCAGCCGCACCTGCTGGGCCGATTCCTCCGCGCTCACGTACAACACGCTGTGGCGCTGGGCCATGGCTTCGGCCACCTGCAGCAGCAGGGTCGACTTGCCGATGCCCGGATCGCCCCCCAACAACACCAGGGCCCCTGGCACCAGGCCGCCGCCCAGCACCCGGTCGAGTTCCCGATACCCGGTGTGGAGCCTGGCGAGGGGGAGATCTCCTTGCTGATGGATGGGGCTGGAGCGACGGGGACCCGGGGGACCCCCCTCGTCGTTCCGGGAGAGGCGTGGGCGATCCAGGCGTCCCTCCCGCCCGGCGGCGGGTTGTTCCACCAGGGAGTTCCAGCTCCCGCAGGCGGCGCAGCGCCCAAAAAACTGGCGACTGTGCGCCCCGCAGGCTTGACAGACGAAGGTGGTGGCGGAGCGGGCCAAGGGTTGTTTGTGAAGAAAGGTGGCTTTCAGTGAACAAGTCGGCCCTCAGGCCTTTTCAGTGGAACGGCTCCGTTGTACTTGCTGCGCCCTTGCGATGACGGCGACCTCCCCGGCCAAAGAAACCATCCTTGTCGTGGATGACGAGGCCAGTATTCGAAGGATTTTGGAGACACGTCTTTCGATGATCGGTTACCAGGTGCTGACGGCCTGCGATGGGGAGGAGGCCTTGGAAACCTTCCAACGGTCCCATCCCGACCTGGTCGTTCTGGACGTGATGATGCCCACATTGGATGGCTACGGGGTGTGCCAGGAACTCCGCAAGGAGTCTGACGTGCCCATTGTGATGCTTACCGCCCTCGGGGATGTGGCGGATCGCATCACCGGGTTGGAGCTGGGGGCTGACGACTACGTGGTGAAGCCCTTCAGTCCCAAGGAGTTGGAGGCCCGCATCCGCTGCGTGCTGCGCCGGGTGGAGAAGGACCCGGTGGCGGGCATCCCCAATTCCGGGATCATCCAGGTTGGGGATTTGCGCATTGACACCAACAAGCGGCAGGTTTACCGGGGAGACGAGCGGATCCGCCTCACGGGCATGGAGTTCAGCCTGCTGGAGCTACTGGTGAGCCGCTCCGGAGAGCCGTTCAGCCGCGGCGAGATCCTCAAGGATGTGTGGGGCTATACGCCCGAGCGCCATGTGGACACCCGGGTCGTGGATGTCCACATCTCCAGGCTGCGTTCCAAACTGGAGGATGATCCCGCCAACCCCGAGCTCATTCTCACGGCCCGGGGCACTGGCTATCTCTTCCAGCGCATCGTTGACTCCGTTGCCTCCGAAGGACCCTGACCACCTTCACTCACCAGGACGCCCGGCCTTGAATCGACGTCAGCGGCAAAACCGCACGATCCGGCGGCTTGTGATTTGGTACAAACGCAATGCCGCCGTCACCAGCCTTGTGGACACGGCCAGCGCCGCCGGTTCCGTCGCGGGCGCGGCCACGTCCATGGCGGGGACCATGGCGGGCACCGTCCTCCAGCCCCTGGTCCTCGATCCCCTGCGTCGCCTTCAGCTCGGGGTGGGTGGCCCGGAGGAGTGGCCCGTCATCGACGACCGCCAGCGGCTCTGGATCGCTGTGGACGGGATGGGGGGAGACCACGCCCCAGGGCCCATCCTGGAGGGGTGTCTGCGGGCGGTGCGCCTGTTGCCCCTGCGCATCCGGTTCGTCGCGGAACCCGAGCCCCTGCGGCGGGCGGTGACCAGTCTTGGCCTGGAGCAGGAGTGGGAAGAGGCCCAGGCCCGCGGCCTGCTGCGGCTCGTGCCCAGTGGCCGTTCGGTGGGCATGGACGAGGAGGCCACCGTGGTGCGCCGCCGCCGCGATGCCAGCATCAACATGGCCATGGATCTCGTGAAAGCGGGTGAGGCGATGGCCGTTTACTCCGCGGGCAACTCCGGCGCCGTGATGGCCTCCGCCATTTTTCGCCTGGGGCGTCTGCGGGGCATTGAACGACCGGCCATCGGAGCCCTCTTCCCCACCAAAGATCCGGCCCAGCAGGTGCTGGTGTTGGACGTGGGGGCCAACACCGACTGCAAGCCCGCCTGGCTCCATCAATTTGCCCTGTTGGGCTCCATTTACAGCCGCGACGTGATGCAGGTGGCCTCCCCCCGGGTGGGCTTGCTCAACATCGGTGAGGAGGACTGCAAGGGCAACGACCTGGCGCTGAAGACCCATCCGCTCCTGGCGGCCGACCCTCGCCTGCGTTTCGCCGGGAACTGCGAAGGCCGGGACGTGCTTTCGGGCGAGTTCGACGTGGTGGTGTGTGACGGCTTCACGGGGAATGTGCTGCTGAAGTTCCTCGAGTCGGTTGGCAGCGTGTTGCTGGATGTCTTGCGGGCCGAGCTGCCCCGAGGGCGACGCGGCAAGGTGGGCTCCGCCTTCCTGCGCAGCAACCTGGTGCGCATCAAGAAACGCCTCGACCACGCTGAACATGGTGGAGCTCTCCTCCTCGGCGTGGATGGGGTCTGTGTGATCGGCCATGGCAGCAGCAAGGCCCTCTCGGTGGTCAGCGCCCTGCGCCTGGCCCATTCCGCCGCCAGCCACCACGTGATGGATGACCTCCATGCCCTTGGGGATGGCGACGCGGTCGCGGCCACCTGTGATTGACTGAATCGAACCGAGGGCCACGGGTGTCGGAGCACACTGTCAGCCACCGCAGCCCCCCCCCTCCGCACGGGGTCAGCCTTGTGGGCTCTGGCCGGGCGCTTCCCGCCACCCGGGTCAGCAACGATGCCCTGCGCGCCCTTGTGGACACCTCCGACGCCTGGATTCGCAGCCGCACGGGCATCGCGGCCCGCCGCCTGGCCGGTCCCGGGGAGACGGTGACCAGCTTGGCGACGGAGGCGGCCCGGGCCGCCCTGAGCCAGGCCGGCTGGGACCCCCTGGAGCTGGATCTGATCGTGTTGGCCACCTCCAGCCCGGATGACCTCTTTGGCACCGCCCCGCGGGTGCAGGCCGCCCTGGGCGCGCGGCAGGCCGTGGCTTTTGATCTCACCGCCGCCTGCAGTGGCTTCCTCTTTGCCCTGGTCACCGCCGCCCAGTACATCCGCGCCGGCAGTGCCCGCCGCGCCCTGGTGATCGGGGCGGACCAGCTCAGTCGCTGGGTGGATTGGAGTGATCGGGGCACCTGCGTGCTGTTTGGCGACGGGGCCGGGGCGGTGGCAATGCAGGAGTGTCCCTGGGACGAGGACGATTTGCTGGCATTCCGCCTCCGCACCGACGGCAGTCGCAATGCCTGTCTCACCTTGGCCCAGCGGGACACCCTCCAGGACCACAAGGCTGGCTTCACCACCCAGGTGGGAAGCTTCCAGCCCATCGTGATGAATGGACAGGAGGTATACAAATTCGCGGTTCGCGAGGTGCCGTTGGTGCTGGCCGAAGTGTTGGCCGCCGCCGGCCTGGATCCCGAGCACATCGATTGGCTCCTGCTCCATCAGGCCAATCAACGCATCCTCGACGCCGTGGCGGAGCGCTTTTCCGTTCCTTCCGAGAGGGTGCTCAGCAATCTGGAGTCCTACGGCAACACCTCAGCCGCCACCATTCCCTTGATGTTGGATGAGGCCGTGCGCGACGGCCGGGTTCAGCCGGGCCAGCTCCTGGCGACCAGCGGCTTTGGAGCTGGCTTGAGCTGGGGCGCGGCGCTGGTGCGCTGGAGTGGGCCCTCCGCCTCCACGTAATCTCCAACCCCACAACCGCATTGGGGTTCCATGGCTGTCGCCTGGGTGTTTCCGGGTCAGGGATCGCAGAAGCCGGGCATGGCGGAGGCTGTCCTCTCCCTGCCTGGGGCGCCACAACGGTTCGCCCTCGCGTCCGAAAAGCTGGGCCGTGATCTGGCGGCCATCTGCTCCGCCGCCGCGGTGGCGGAGGGACCGATGAACCTCCATGACACGCGAAACACCCAGCTGGCCCTGTTTGTGGTGGAGAGCCTTCTGGTGGATGCCTTGCGTGCCCAGGGCCGCCAACCCGAGCTGGTGGCGGGCCACAGCCTTGGGGAACTGGTGGCGCTCTACGCCGCGGGCGT
>JBKCVY010000107.1:0-4043 GCA_046317475.1 Cyanobacteriota bacterium
GACGGGACCCACTCATTCAACACCTCGCCAGCGTTCATGGAGATAGTGCCTGGCCTCGTTCGCGTCACGGCTGATCTGTTCGGAAAGCTCCTGCAGGTTGGCAAAGCGACGCTGCTCCCGCAGCCGGAGCATGGGTTGCACCAGCAAGCGTTGGCCCATCAACGCCACCTCGCGATCGAGGAGGTGCACCTCCGCCGAGGAGGGAGCGTCCGGATCGACCGTGGGCTGCCGCCCGAGATTCATCACCGCAGCCATTGGCACCCCCCTCGCCTCCGTCCCCAACCAAACCAGGGACGCGTAAACCCCCTCCAATGGCAACACCTTCCCCCTGCAGAGCTCCAGATTGGCCGTGGGCCAACCCAGTTGGCGTCCTAAACCACGCCCCTGGCGCACCGTGCCGGCAAAGCGAAAGGGGCGGCCAAGCAGCGCTTCCGCCTCTGACAACTTGCCCTCCGCCAAGGCCTGGCGAATGCGGCTACTGCTCACCCGTCCCGTCCCGTCCGCCAAGGTGGGGACTACGGCCACCCGCAATCCGTGCTCCAGCCCCAAGCGACGCAGGGCTTGGGCATCACCGGCGCGTTTGGCGCCGAAGCGAAAGTTTTCCCCAACGGCGACGGATCGGGCCCGCAGCTGGCGCACCAGCACCGCTTCCACAAACGCCTCCGGAGAGAGGGAGGCCAGCTCTGGCGTGAATGGCAGCATCACCAATTGCTGGATGCCCAGGGAATCGAGCACCGCCAGCTTCTCCTCGGGAAGATCCAGACACAGGCCCGTTTCGCCGTACAACACTTCGCGCGGATGGGGCCAGAAGCTCACCACGGTCGGCATGCCCCCCCCTCCGACGGTCCCCTCCTGGCCCGCATGGGCCACGGCCTCGGTGATCACGCGGCGATGGCCAACGTGCAGCCCGTCAAATGTTCCCAACGCCACGGCGGTGGGGGTGCGCACCGGCGCGGGTGGCGACAGGGTGGTCACGGGCAAAGGCGCTCGCGGGGGCCGACGTGGCGACCGGGGGATGCGGGCTGCAGGATGGGCCTTGCTCTCGCTTCCTTGATCTTCCCATGGCAAGTTAAGGACGTTCCAGACAAATCCATGGCTGATCCCGTTGATCTGAACCGGATCTCCGCGGCCCTTCGACGCGTGGGCTGGGTGAGGTTTTGGAGTCAACTCACCCTGGGGGTGGTTGTTGTGGGGGTGCTGTTTTTCAGCAAGGTGGGCAACCAGCTGGCCGCTAACTCCCAGCGGGCGCTTGGCCTGGGACCGGGTCTGTCGTTCACCACCCTGTCCTTTTTCGTGCTGCTGTGGAGTTTGTGGCAAGGGTGGCTGATCGTGCGCTGCGGACGCGCCCTGGCGCGCCCCGTGCGTCCCACACCAGGGGAAACCTCCCAACTTCTGAAACGGGGACTCCTGGCGGATCTCGCGGGGCTGATCCTGGCCGCCGTGGGATACCAGGCCCTGGCGGGAAGCCTCTTCGTTCAGGCCTCCCTACAGGCGCCCGGCTTTTTCGGCGCTCCAATCAGCTCCGGCCTCAACAGGGTGGTGGGATTTCCCATCACCTCGATTGAGATGCTGAGCGTGTTGAGCAACACCCAGGTGCTCTTTGCCCACCTGATTGGCCTGGTGTTTTCCCTCTGGATGCTGCAGCGCATCCATCTCCGCCCCTAGGGAACCCCATCGAGCGGGGGTTGCTCCGAGGGCATGGAGGCGAGGCGGGGCAAATCGCCCATCGATCCCCGCCAGAACAGCTCCGGTTGCAGGGGAGACAGGCTGGCGCCGTTGGCCTGGATCCAGGCCACATCCGTGGGCCATTCCACGGGGCCAGTGACACGGGACTCCAAACTGTTCACCACCTCGCCCGCCAGCCAGTAGTAAGTGCGACCGCGGGGGTCGACGCGCTGGTCGAATTGATCGCTGTACCGGCGCACCGCCGTGCGACCCCAGCGGAGAGGCCCCATCGCTTCCGCGGGCACGGGCGGAACGTTCAGATTGAGCCACAGGCCCTCGGGCCATCCCACCGCAAGCATCCCCTCCGCCACTTCCAAGGCGACGCGGGCAGCCGGGCGGAACTCGCGCCAGCGGAAGTCCGCCGCACTGACAGCCAAGGAGCGCACACCCTCAATCGTGCCTTCCATGGCGGCCGCCACCGTGCCGGAGTAGAGCACATCCGTCCCCAAGTTGGGGCCGTGGTTGATGCCAGAGAGCACCAGGTCGGGGGGGTGCTCCAACAGCTGAAAGAGGGCCAGTTTGACGCAATCCGCCGGGGTGCCGCTGCACGCCCAGGCCGTCACCCCCTCGGCAAAGAGCTCGTCGGCTCGCTCCGCACGGATCGGCGACTGCAGGGTGAGGCCGTGGCCCGTCGCTGAGCGTTCCTGGTCTGGGCAAACCACCGTGACCCGGTGGCCCCGGGAGCGGGCCTCTGCGGCCAGGCACTGGATGCCTTCAGCAAACACCCCGTCGTCGTTGCTGATCAGGATGCGGAGCGGGGCCGATGGGGATGGGGCTGACATGGGTGGGGAACGGGGGGAGCAGCCCCCGGATGCAGGTTAGTCAGGTGCCTAAAGTCGCCGGGAGCGTTCCCCCAACCGTGAGCACAACCATTCGCCTCGAGGAGCTCACCCACCAGTTGGAGCAACTCGAGCGGGACGCGGCGGGGGCGATTGAACAGGCCACCGATCCAGGGGAACTGGAGGACCTGCGGGTGCGATGGCTGGGGCGGAAAGGACGGCTTTCGGCGGTGCTGGGCGCCATGGGACGGCTCCCCGCCGAAGATCGCCCCACCCTGGGCGACCGGGCCAACCGCCTCAAGGACCAGGTGCAGCGGCTGTTGAGCGAGAGGCAGGAGCAGTTGCGTGGGGCCCAGCTGAGGGAACGCCTGCGCAACGAAAGCATTGATGTCACAATGCCCTGCACATGGCTTCCCCCTGGCCACCGCCATCCCCTGGTGCAAACCTGTGAAGAAATCGTTGATTTGTTCATTGGGTTGGGTTATCGCGTCTCAGAGGGGCCGGAGATCGAAACCGACCACTACAACTTCACTGCACTCAATATCCCACCCCACCATCCAGCGCGGGATATGCAGGACACCTTTTACTTGGAGAAAGCCACAGGGCAAGACCAATTATTACTGAGAACCCACACCTCACCGGTCCAAATTCGTCATCTTGAGGCCAACCCTCCGCCCGTGAGGGTGGTAGCTCCCGGGCGGGTCTTTAGGCGGGATTCCATGGATGCCACGCACTCACCGGTGTTCCATCAAGTGGAGGTGCTGGCGATTGATGAAGGCCTGGATTTCAGCCATCTCAGGGGCACCGTGACCACCTTTCTGCAGGCTTTTTTTGGGGATTTGCCAGTGCGCTTTCGGGCCAGCTATTTCCCCTTCACGGAACCCTCAGCGGAGGTGGATGTGCAATGGAGAGGCCGCTGGTTGGAGGTCATGGGTTGCGGCATGGTGGATCCCACCGTTCTTGAGGGATTGGGGATCGACCCAGGCCGCTGGAGTGGATTCGCGGCTGGCCTTGGGGTTGAACGATTCTGCATGGTGCGCAATGCCATCGACGACATTCGGCGGCTATACACCAGCGATTTGCGCTTCTTGGAGCAGTTTTAAGCCTTCTAAAGACGTTGGCCCCCAGGGCGCCTGCGCGGCCAACGGGATGCCTCCAAACGCCGTTGCCACCCAACCCTTTCCCCCCTAGCGAGGTTCAGGCACAGGCTGGCTCCCGCTCAGGCGCCATCGGCCCTTCCCCCGCAACGATGGGAGAGGTTCCCGGCTCTCCGTAACATCAACGCAACTGCTGCCCTGCCCTGCCCCGCATTGGACTGATCGTGAATGACGGCAAGGCGCTGGCCATCGCCACCGCCGACACCATCGAGGCCCGGCTGCTCCGTGACGGGATTGACGTGGTGCGCGTGAGCAGTTCTGGAGGGGTGGTGGGTTTTGCCAATCCCGACCAGCATCTGCGGGGATTGGGCTACGCCGCCTGCGTTCCCAAGGGGTTTGATGCGAGCCTCCGGCTCGCTCTCGTCCTGGGTGGGGATGGAAC
>JBKCVY010000108.1:0-3466 GCA_046317475.1 Cyanobacteriota bacterium
GAGTTTTTAAGATTGCCGCCATTTGGCGGCTTTTTTTATGATGCATAACCTGACTTCTAAGCTGTCTTTCCTGCTCCCTGGACAAGATGAATGTGGATTCCCTTCCCGCGACGCTTGCGTATCTTGTGGCGTGCTTACAGGCTTTGGCTGCGTTGTGATTGTATTAATAAATTAAACAGTGGAAAGGCTTGATTATTGACGGCTATGCCCATTCGAGGTCAGGGCTATGGAAAGTCCAGGCCGTCGAAACACGCAATCTTAGTCAAACCATCAAGGTCGCAGTCATTCAGTGGTGGCTGCACATCACCACGATCGCAGAGCAACACGGATAGGCCACTTGTTCGGGCTGCCTTTACTTCCTCAAGAGAATCGCTAATAAAGAGAATATCTCGAGGTTGTGTTTGCAGACGTTCAGAGATGCGGAGATAACTTCTGGGATCTAATTTCGAACCAATCTTCGTGTCAAACCAATGCTGAAACAGTTGTTTCAAGTCGCCCGCGTTGCTGTGCCTATAAATGAGCTGCTGGGCCTTGACGGAGCCTGAGGAATAGACAGACAGACCAACCCCCGCGTCTTGCCAGCGACGCAATGCGGGAGACACATCAGGATATAAGGGACCCTGGAGGTCTCCGCTGGCATAGCCCTCTTCCCAGATCAGTCCTTGCAGGTCCTTCAAGGCTGTCAGTTTGCGATCCTGGCGGATCAGCCAATGCAGATAGGGAAGAATCGCGGTGGGAGTGCAGGCGTCTGAGCCCGCACGCTGGAGAAGGGACGATGCCGCTGGATCCGGATCAACCATCCAGGCTTGCCATACCTGGCTCAAAAGATCTTGAACCGCACTGTCTTCTTGTCGTTGTTCCAAGAACGGTCCCATTCGCGTTGCCGCGTAGGGAAAGAGGATCTCACTAACAAAACGCACGGGACAGGTGGTGCCCTCGATGTCGAGGACAACCTGGCGGATCGGGCTTGTCATGGTCGGCTGAGGTGTACAAGAGCATCGAGCAGCAGTTGACGCCAATGCTGTTCCAGAAGGAATTCCAAAACTTCGAGGTGGCGGCGGGCGATGGAAAGAGTTGCCCCCCAGGCGTAAAGTCCGTGGCCGGCGATCAGCAAGCCATGGGGGGCGTCGGCGAGATGGGGGCGGGCGGTCATGCTCAGTCGCTCCAGATCCTGGTCGTTGCTCAGAACCGGAATGCGCACCTCGGCGTCGTGGGTTTGGATGCCTTCGAGGCCCTTGAGCATCTCCAATTGGTTGAGCGTCACGTAGCTCACCCTTTGCTCGGGATATGGACCGTAATGGCGCGAAAGGAGTGTACCGGCTTGGGAATGGGTATGCAGTACGGCGCCGGCGCCACATTCCCGCACGATGGCCTGGTGCAGTTGGGTTTCGGCGCTGGCCCGTCCATTGCCCTCCACGACCCGTCCGCCATCGTCTACAACAACCAGGTCCCCAGCCCCGACCGACCCCTTGTCACAACCGCTTGGGGCCATCAGCAACAGCAAGGGTCTGTGATTGAGGGTGCAACTGAAGTTGCCCCCAGTGCCGTCACACCATCCACGCTGGTGAATCTTCATCATTGTTTCGCAGAGCTCCACGGCCAGCTCCTCCCTCCCATCAAAGGAGTCGAAGGGGCGGGGGGCATCGCATGGCCTGTGGGTGCCAGGTGGCTGAAGGGGGGTCACGAGTAACGGAATCCTGCTTCGAGTCAAGCGCAATCTGTGCCCGATGGCAGATACAGAGCAAATCTGATCCCCTGGAGTCACCTCCCTCCTTGTGGTAGCGCCTCGCGTTCATCGTTCGGCGCTGAAGCGCCTGCTGCTGAACGCACGGCGTGTTGCGACTGGTCTGCCTTCTGTCTCAATGGACCCATCACGGGTAGGCCGGCCCGTTATCCAAGCCAAGGGTCCCTGCAGCCGATCCACTCAGGCGACCCTTGACTTGTTGGGCGTCGCTGGAGCTGTCCCAAGCCTGAGCTCCGCGGTGCTCATCGCTGACAGCTTGGACACCAATGGCACCCGCGGCCGCTCAGCTGTTCCCGACGAATGGGGGCGCCGCAGCGGCGGCAGGGTTGGCCATGACGCCGATACACCCAAGCCTGTCCGCCGTAATGACCGTTCAGCCCCCGTAAGTCGCGAAAATCGCTGAAAGTGGTGCCACCGGCGCCGATGCTGATGCGCAACACCTCCACCAAAGCCCCCCGCAGCTGCTCGATCTGGGAGACGGTCAGTCGGCCGCTGGGGGTGTGGGGGTCCAGCCCAGCCGCGAACAAGCTTTCGTCGGCATAGATGTTGCCCACCCCCGCCACCAATGTCTGATCCAGCAGCGCCGTTTTGATGGGGCGCTTGGAGCCGCGCAGCCGGTTGGTCAACCATTCGGTCGTGAAGTCCGGTCCAAAGGGCTCCGGGCCCAGCCTGCGCAAGCCGCTAATTCCCTCCTCCACGGCAACACCCGGGGGGATCCACCACATCTGGCCAAAGCTGCGAGTATCGACAAACCGCAACTCCGCTCCAGCGTCGCTGAACAGCCGGACGCGGGTGTGGGGGCAAGGGGATGGTGGTTCCTGGAACCAGAGGAACTGTCCAGTCATGCGGAGATGCACGCCCCAATGGCCCCCGTCGCCACCCTCGCCGTCCCGCAGGTCGACGAACAAATACTTGCCTCGGCGCTGCCACTGACCCAGGCGACAGTCCCTTAAGCCAAGGACAAATAACTCGGGATCGGGGGGACTGGCGATGGCGCGGGCCCGCAAGACGTCCACTTGGGCAATGAGGAGTCCCTGGGTGTGGTCTTGAAGGCCACGCCTGACTGTCTCGACCTCGGGCAGTTCGGGCACGATGGAGCAGCGCTAAGAACAGCCAGACTGTCAGATTCCGCCAGGCTCCAAGGGACGCCGAACCTGAGAACTCAGGCCTTTTCCAGCTCGCTTTCAGCGAAGTTATTGGTGTTGATGCCACCTTCAGACCCGCTGTAGCCGTTGTAATTCACTTTTTCAAACCGAACCACCACCGGGTAGCGGATGCCCGATGTGTCGATGGTGGCAACCGTGCCGACCTCGTTGTACCAGTACGACTCGGGACGCTTGATGCGCACTTTGTCACCGCGGGAGATGGCCATTGCTCGTGGGCGGGCACTGAAGGATCGGAACGACCATACCGGCCTCCCCTGGCCGGGACGAGCGCGCGTCACGATTCGTCGCCCGCCAGCGGCGTGGCACCGTGGCAGCATCCGCTTTCCCCCGTGACCCTGGCTTGATGGCGTCCCCTTCCGTTGCCGCTGACCATCCGGTGCTCACCCTGGAGTTACCCGATCCGAATCGGGAAGACATCAGCGCCAGCGACTTCCAGGCACGGTTGGAGGAGGCCTGGGCGGTGTGTGATCGCTTTGATCTGCAGACCGAGATTTGGCGAGGCCGCATTCTGCGCGCCGTCCGCGACCGGGAAAAGCGTGGCGGGGAGGGCCGGGGC
>JBKCVY010000109.1:0-1832 GCA_046317475.1 Cyanobacteriota bacterium
GCTTGGGCCACCAGGTGATGGCCGGCCTCGTGGATGGCGATCCGGCGCAGGCGGCCCAAGCCACCCGGTAGGGCTTCGGCCAGGACGTGGCCACCCCGTCCCCCGAGCAGGGCGGCGTCCGCCGTCAGGGCAGCCAAGGCCAGGCCCGCCGCCAGGGTGGGCCACCAGGGAGAGAGGCCAAGGACCGGCCCCACCACCGCCACCACGCTCACCGTGAAAACCGCCACCCCCGCGGTGAGGGCTCCAGAGTCGCTGGGCATCGCCATGGCTAGGGGCGCGGACGGATCACGGCCCGGCTATGGCTCCGGGGGGCGGTACCGGGGGAGCCGGCGCGGGCTTCCGGCTTGGCGCCGCGGCGCTCGCCACCGGTCCGCCGCGCCTTGCCCCCCCGATTGCCCCGCTGGGGCAGCTCGGCAACCACTTCATAGCGCTCTACCCCCAGGATCTGGCCTTGGCGCCGGCCGTCGATCGCCACGAAATGACGCAGGTGCTCCAGGGGGATGGTGCCACTCAAGTGCAGCTTGAACGGCGTCGGACGGGTCCCATCCGCCCGGGGCAACTGGCGCACCTTCACGACCACATCGCCCGACTCGGGGCGCGTGTAGATGAGCTCCCCCCGCACGGAGAAATAGTCATCCCCCTCCGGCAGCGCGTCGTTCAAAGGGGTGGCCTCGGCCTCCCCCGGATGGGAGAGGGTGCTCGGTTCCCACACCCCCATGAGCTGCAGGTGCAGGGTTTTGTCATCCCGGCTGCGGGGATAGACCACCCACAGATGGGGCTGACTGATGTCCAGATGGCGCCGCATCAACGTCAGCAGCCGACCCAACACCACCACCTCCAACGAGGCGCCGTCACTGGTGAGGAGTTGGCCGCGGGTGGGCTGGTCGCCGTCCCGGGGAACGAACGTGCCGCGCACCAGCCCGATGGCCCGGTACTGCTGGGGTTCGCTGACCGGTGGAATCGGGTGATGACGCATGGTTGGGGGGGAGCAGCCGGAAGGGCCGGGACGCGCTGAGCCCAAAAGTATGGAGGCAAAAGGTAGTCTCCCCGGAGGTGTTCAGCCACCTTTTTGCGTGCGCGGATGCCCACCCTTCCCCCACCTCCTCCCCTGAGTCGTCCCCTCCTGGTTCGTCCCCTCCTGGCCGCCATGGCGCTGGCGAGCCTCTCCGTGGCGGCTGGCTGGTGGCTCGGGCACCGCCAACCACCGCCATCAGTCCCCCTGGATGCCAGGCGGGAGGCCCTGTCCCGGGAGGCCGCGGCGCTGCGCAGGCGCGTGGACACGCTGCGCGACACGCCCCAGGATCGGCAGCGCCTACTCGAGCTGCTGGTGGGCCTGAACCGCAAACCGGAAGCGATGACGCTGCTGGAGGAGCTGGCCGATCGGGAGCCCCAGCAGTGGAGCCTGCGGTTGATGCTTGCGGAATTTCGCCGGGATCAGGGCGATCAACGGGGAGCCGAACGGGAACTGCGCCAGATTTTGCATCAACGGCCCACCCAGGTCGAAGCCCTCCAACTGATGAGCCTGGTGCTCTTGGAGCAGGGTCGGGGGAGCGGGGCGGAGGCGCTCGTCAGAAGTGCCTATGAGGCCAGCCTCAAGCCGCCGGTCAAACCGCAAGCCATGGAGCTTGGCCTGTTGCTGGCGGAGGTGCGCCAGCGCCGCGGACTGCCCGCGGCGGCGGAGGCCACCTCTCGCCAGCTGCAGGCCGCCTTCCCGGGCGACCAACGCGCCCCCCTTGGCCTGGCGCTCTTGCGTCGCCAGCAAGGCAACCTGAACGGGGCCCTGGAGGCTCTGGATCAGGCCCGTGAACAGAGAGAAGGCAACCGAATCAGCC
>JBKCVY010000110.1:0-8857 GCA_046317475.1 Cyanobacteriota bacterium
GAACTCGCCCAGGAGGTGTTGCGTCAGGCAAAAAAATCAGGCCAATCATCGTTGGCACAACCGCGTATAGATCTCAATAATGTCAACAATCTGCAACAGCAATTCCAAGAATTACTGCATTGCATCAATGCTGCCAACAGACCTCTGTTGCTCATGGGCGGGGGGTGTGCGGCGTACGCAAATCGATCGGCGGCACGGGAGGTGGTGGACCATCTTGGAGTACCGGTGGTGCTCTCCCTGATGGGAGTTGATGTTCTCCCAGAAAGTCACCCGGTGCGGGTGGGGTTCATCGGCTCCTATGGGAATCGTTGGGCCAACAAAGCTCTTGGCGCTGCGGATCTGCTGGTGGTGATGGGAAGTCGTCTTGATATTCGCCAAACGGGAGCGAATGTGGAAAGTTTTTCCGCTGGTAAACAAATTTGGCAAATTGACATCGACGCAGCGGAGATGGGTTTACGCATTCAGCCGGACTTTTCGCTGTGTTGCTCGATTCAAGCAGCAGCTGATCAGCTTGCTGTTCTTGTGCAAGGTGAGCCCCCCTCCCATGGGGCCTGGAGCCTTGAGATAGGAGATCTGCGCAGGCAATATCCAGCTCAACGGGAATATGTCACGGAGGCTGATGAATGCAACCCGGTGGCCGTGCTCCAGTTGCTCAGCCAACTTGCCCCGGATCCCTGTCAGTATGTCACTGACGTGGGGCAGCACCAGATGTGGGCTGCTCAGAGCCTGGCCTTCCGAAGCCGGGACCGCTTTCTCACTTCCGGTGGGATGGGCGCCATGGGGTTTGGGCTTCCAGCGGCCATTGGAGCCGCCTTCGCCCAGCCCGACCTCACCACCGTTCTGATTAGCGGCGATGGCAGCTTCCAGCTCAACATCCAGGAACTGGAAACGGTGAGACGGAATCATCTCCCGTTAAAAATCCTATTGTTCAACAATAAGTGTCACGGCATGGTGCGCCAGTTCCAAGAAACTTACTTTCAGGACAACCTCCAATCCACCGCCAAAGGCTACACAACCCCCGATTTTGTCGCCATTGGGAATGCTTACTCCCTACCCTCTAGCCGCTTGACTCCTAGCGATGACATACCCACTGTTCTTCGAGATTTTCTGCTGGTGGATGGTCCTGCCCTGTTAGAGGTTCCCCTCTCTCAAAAGAGTAAGGTCTACCCAAAACTTGCTTTTGGGAGGAAATTTGGAGAGATGGAACCGGAAGCGAAGCCCACCGCTATGGAATCGACTTGAGCCGATCAAGCTAGAAATCGAGGTTATTCTGAGGCCAATAAGTCAATTGTTTTAGAGTGATCTGTAAGGTGTAGGAATGCATAATTCGTTTCTTCGGTGCTTTCTGTTACTTCCAGAATGCGCCGGACTCCCATGGGCCCCACGCCCCAGCAACCGTAACCCAAGGAAGACATTAAATCTAGAACATCATTGGGATGATAGCCAAAGGGGGCACTCCACTTCCTAAGAAGTTCCGCGAAGACACGGGGACGATGTTCGGCAAGAGTTTCTTGACCCCCCTGCAATACCAATAGCTCCGCCCCCTCAACATCAATTTTAATATAATCTGGCTTGGCCGCTTGGTTCGTTGTCCACTCATCAAGTTTTAGGATCGTACTGACAACGCGCTTTGCATTGGGTCGTCCAGCAACATTCATCAGACTGGCATTGACGCCATGCTCTGGGGCAATGAAAAAATCGCAACTCCCGTTCATATTAGAAAGGCCATGGTTGTAGACACGGACACGATCACCCAGGCTGTTCAGTGCAACATTGCGCTGAAGAATCTCCATTGTTGACGGTAAAGGCTCAAAGGCATGAACCCGTGCCTGGGGTTCCCGGATGGCAAGCCTCAGGGCGTGATATCCGATATTGGCCCCAATATCGAGTATGCAACGCGCATCGGCGGCGAGAACATTCATGACGAGAGTTTCCTGCGGCTCATAGGCACGGAAGTTCATGGCTTCCAGGGGGGCTGCCCGTGATTCACCTTCGAGCGCCCAAAGCCGCACCCCTTCTTCCCCCATCAAAAACTGAACACCGTCTCGGGACAAACCAATCTCCCTAACTTCGCTCCGAGAAAGATGGGGGATGTAATTCCACAGGGATTGATGGAGAAGGTTGGCTTGAGCGATGAAGTCATCTTTACTGATCCGACCATCAGCAAAAGATTGCTGCAACTCAGTGAGGGATGGATGGGGAGAAGTCATTGGGAAATGGTTTCGATGAAACGCTCGAAGCCTTCAGTGATAGAAGTTTTTGGCATCCAACCCAACGATTGCAGGCGTTGGATGTCTGGCACCATTCTGTTAAAGGGGCTTGGCGGATAGCCATTCGGAGGGGAGCGACGTTCCAGGCGGGCTCCACGACTGGAGAAATGGGTGGCCAAGGTCGTTGCCAATTCTAGTATTGAAACTTCAGCCATTGGATTGGCTAGATTATAGGCATTGGGGGGCTCGCCCTTGAGTAAAACAGTCGCTATACCAGTAATGGCATCACTACTGTAACAAAAAGCTCGACGCGCACTTCCATCACTTGTCATGACCATGGGCTCTCCCCGGGCGATGGCATGGGCAAAGTCGGAGAACACCCTGCCATCATCGGCTGTCAGGCCGGGCCCATAGGTATGGAAGGGGCGAACCACAAGGGTCTGCAGGCCATGTTGTGCATGCCAGGCGACGCACAAGGCCTCTCCCAGTCGTTTGCTCTCGGCATAACAAGAGCGTGGATCAGTGGGATCCACGCTGCCGAAGTCATGTTCGTCCAAGGCAGAGGCGGAGGACACCGATCCATAGACCTCACTGCTAGAGATGAATAGGAAACGGCAAGTTGGGCTACAGGCCTGGAGAAGGGCAGCTGTCCCCACCGTGTTCGGGAGCAGCGTGCCCACGGGATCACGGCTGAAGAACTTTGGGCTCGCCTGGCTCGCAGCGTGGATGACAAAGTCAGGCGCACCCAATTGGGGGATGGCGAACTGGCTCAAATCCCAGGTCAGCCACTCAATCTGGGCATCGTCAGCCACGTCGGCCATCCGCTGTCGGGATCGCTCCAGCTGACGCACCAGGGCCACAATCCGCAGCGGACGCCGGACAAGGCCCGCTGGATGCAACGCAACCAAGGCCCGAAGTAGGGCCCCCCCGAGGAAGCCTGAGGCTCCTGTTACAACAACGCGGGTTCCGTCAAATTGATCCCAGGGCAGATCGCAAGCAAGAATGTTTGCCGTATCCTCCTTGATAATCTTCAGGCCATGGGGCTTCATGGGTTGACCATCCAATGTCCGCTTGAAAATCACGATCTAATGATTCTATCCTCTGGCCAGACCATGTCCTGGCCTGATGGACATGGCCAATTGGCCGGCAGTGTTGAGATCTTTTGGTGAAATGATTGAAAGCACATCCACTGCGGGGCGAACGCGCCGCGCTTCCATGGACTCATCTGTGACTGGCTTTTACCAGCGTGTTGGCAAGTTTCTTGGCGTTTAACAGCTTATATAAAACCTTTTTCATGCGTAGATAGGATGCGTGATTGATTCCCTTGCGAGGCATCATGATAATTGGCCAACAGAAAGCCCAGTAATAGATATAGGTCTTGAAAACCGGTGTCAGCAGGCGGTGAACCTTGACGCGATCAAACTTGAGCCCACGTTGTTTTTGTCCAATGATAACAGCTGGTAAAAAGTGAATCAGCATTTGATTGTTGATGTGCTTACGCATGCCTGAAATCATGTATTGATCTTCGGTTGATTCCATAATCGTATTAAAGTTCCTGCCGAATACCTCGTAAAAATTGTAGCCACTGGAATTTTCAATTCCGGCCCCCAGTATCAACTGTTGCCGGATAACGGCATTAAGAGGCGCTTTAAAAGCCACACCAAAAATCAGGTTTACATGGTTGAGGAATGAGTTTCTGTAAGACAGTAGATTATCCCAGTCAATCAAGTCTCTATTGATGATGTTTGCCGTGATGAAGGTGATGTCGTAGTGCACCTCCTTGACAAATTCGAGCGGATTTTGAAATGGGGTAACAGTACCTGCCAAGTTATTGACGCCAGTGGCATTGACATGGATCACTCCGCATTTGGGATATTCCTGAATCGTCTTTAATATCAATTGAATGCCGCCCGCCAGCAAGATATCGTCATCTCCAAAAGCAACCGCAAATCTTCCAGTTGACTTCCTGTAGCATTGGGCAACGTTATAATCAGCACCCATATTCTCTTCATTTCTTATGTAGCGAACCCTGTGTCCTTCGCCAATGTACTTCTCTACAATCTCTCCCGTATTGTCGGGTGAGCAGTTGTCAGACACAAGAATTTCAATGCGATGATCGAGTTTGTCAACCTGGTCGGTTATGCATTTCAGGCATCGGTCTAAATGGTGGGATCTGTTATATGTAGGAATTGCAATTGTCAATAGTGGTTTATTATTGATTGGCATCTCGGCGCGCATATGACTAGCGAAATAGTAAACACATCTAAATTTAGCATGAATTGCCAGGTGCTTTTTCTTTGTGGGCGAAGTGGATGCCATCTATTGATGGCGTTGCTCCAACTGGGCAGGGCCCATGGTTGTGCGGACGTCATGGCCCCGCGTCACGCCCATGCCATAAGCCCAAGGGCTTGTTCCTTTCTGTCCGATGGACGGCGACTCGATGGAACAGATGTTGCCAATGAGGTGGACGAAATAGCGGACGGCAATTGTTTTTCCATGGGGCCATGGATGGGCTGGCCGTGGCCTCCACCCATGGTGGAAGCTGGAGGCCAAAAAGCCGCCCATCAAGAACGATCAACCATTCCCGCCGATTCAGCCCCGGGCCATCCCTGGCAGGGCATTCAACGCCACCGCCACCACGCGATGGTCCCCATCGGCTTGGAGGCCATTCATGGTTTCCCGGGCCTCCAGGACGATCGGATCCGTGGGGTCGGAGGCTTCATGGAGAATCCGCCCCAGCAGCTCCGCTCCTCCCACCCGTACGGTGCCATCCCCATCGGTCAAGGCCAGGCGGGCAAGGACGAGCAGTTGGGAGGGCGCCATCTCGGGCTGTTCGGCCAGGGCCGCGAGGATGCTGCAGCGCACGAGCCACTGCCCATCCTCCGCGAAGGCGCCCCGCAGCAAGGGCCAGGCCTCCCTGACGCCATAACTGGCCAGGGCGTTGGCCGCCTCCGCCCGCACATTGGCGTCACCGTCCTCCCGCAACACCCGCGACAGCGCCTGCCAGCCCGCGGGACTGCGTTTGATCCCAAGCCCCGCGCAGCTCATGGAGCGGATCACAAACGGGGTCTGCTCCAGCCCAAGCAGCAGGAGGGGGGTGGCCTCTTCGATGCTGCAGTCCCGCAGGCTCACCAGGGCGGGCATGGCCCGCGCCGGATCGGCCGAGGCGATGGCCTGCTGGAGAAAGTGAAGATCAGGCGGCACCGCTTGTGCCCAGCGGGGCGTGCCACGCTAGCAATCACCCCCATCTCCCCCATCAACACCCGGCGGATTCAACGACCCACGCCGGGCAGTCCCTGGCGCAGGGCCCGAAGCAGCATCGAGCGCCGTTGGCGTCGCCGCAGCCAGCTGAACCCCAGCAGGCTCAGGCCAATCAACAGGGCTGGCAGCGCCTGCGGTCGGGCCGACGGACTGCGAAGGACCATGGAAACCAGGGCCAACAGGATCAGCAGGGGGGACGCCAGCACCAGCAGACCCACCGTGGCTTTGGCGGGGGGCATCCCCTCTCCCCTCGGCGGGCCGCTGGGGGGGGGCCTCATGGCGTGGCCCCGGCCAAGGTTGGGGCAGGGGCGAGGGTTTGCTGGACGCCCCAACGCAGCAGGCTGAGGGTCAGCACGCCCACCCCCACGGACAGACAGCCCTCATCGGGGTCAAACGTGTTGCTGTGAAGCGGGGTGCATCCCTGGGGGCCGGCCACCCCAAGGCGAAACATGGTGCCGGGAGTGGTCTGCAGCAACTCCGCAAAATCCTCGGCGCCAAGGGACGGCTGCTCCAGCCAGAGCACCCGTTGGCGGCCGATCAGGTCTTCAGCGGCCGTGGCCACAAGGTGGGTGAGCGTCGCTTCGTTGTGCACCGGCGGGGAGATGCAGCGGTAGTGAACGCGGGCCTCGCCGCCATGGCCCCGGCAGAGGGCATGCACCGTCTCCTCGATCCAGGCCGGCAGCCGGTCATGCACCTCCAAATCCAGGCAGCGCACCGTGCCCAGCAGCCGCACATGGTCGGCGATCACATTGAAGGCCTTGCCCCCCTCAATTCGGCCGAAGCTCACCACCACCGGATGGAGGGGATCCAAACGGCGGCTGATCGCTTCCTGCAGGCCACTCACCACGCGGGCGGCGATCCAGATGGCATCGGTGCTTTGGTGGGGTCGGGCCCCATGGCCGCTCTCCCCCAGCACCTCGATTTCCAATTCCCCAGCCGCCGCCGTGAGACTGCCGCAGCGCACGCCGATGCTTCCCACCGGCAGGCTGGGAAAGACATGCACGCCAAACAAGGCCCGCACGCCTTCCATCGCACCGGCATCGCGCATCCAGCGCGCCCCCTGGGCGGTTTCCTCCGCCGGCTGGAACAGCAGGCGCACCCGGCAGCGCAGCAGGTCGGGACTGCTGGCCAGCAGACGGGCCACCCCCAGCCCCACGGTCGTGTGGATGTCGTGCCCGCAGGCGTGCATCAAGCCCTGCCGTGAGGAGGCGTAGGGGAGCATCGTGCGCTCTTCGATCGGCAGGCCATCCATGTCCGTGCGCAGGGCCACCAGGGGGCCATCCCGGGGACCCAGCTCGGCGATGACCCCGGTGCGGCCCACCCCTTCCCGCACGTCCCATCCCCAGCGGCGCAATTCTCCCGCCACCAGGGCGGCTGTTTGTTGTTCATGGCCGCTGAGCTCGGGATGGCGGTGGATGTGGCGCCGCAACAGCACCAGCTCGGGCAGGGCCTCCTGGAGGGTGGCCTCCAGGCCCGCGGAAAGCCACTCGGCGGGAGGGGGCTGCAGGGCGGACGTGGGAGGGGAAGACAGCACGCGACTCAGTGTGATGCCGCTTCAGGCGGCAAGGGAAAGAAACTGCTCCAGAGCCTGCACCGCCTGAGGGGGCCAGCGGCGTATCTGCCGTAGCCATTCCCCCTGGCGATAGCGGGGATCCAAGCCTGACGCCGCGGCCCAGTGGCTCTCCGCTTCCCCCCGGGCGCCGCGCTGCCAGAGCACGGCGGTGAGGGCGGCGCGGGCGTCGGCGAAGAGGGGATGGCGGCGGATGAGGGAGCGCAGCTCCCGCTCGGCGCTGGCCCCATCTCCCAGCGCAAAGGCGGCCAGTGCCGCGCTGGAGCGAGCCATCGCCATGCCGGGACGGGCCTCCGCGGCCTGCTGGAAACAGGCGCGGGCCGCCTGCCAATCCCCCAGGGACCCCTGCACGTTGCCCAGGTTGTAGAGCGCCGCCGATTCCTGGGGATCCCGAGCCAGGATCCAGCGGTAATCCGCGGCCGCCTCGTCCCAGCGGCCCAATGCTTCTTCGGCGGTGCCGCGGTTGAGATGGGGATCCAGCTCGAGGGGCTCCACGGCCATCGCTTGGCTTTGATCGGCGATCGCCCCCTCCGGATCGCCCAGCATCAAGCGCACATTGCCCCGGTTGCTCCAGGCTGCCGCGTCCCTTGGACGGGCCTCCAACACGCGCGTCCAGAGGGCGAGGGCATCGTCTAACCGGCCCTCGCGGCTGGCCGCGAGGGCCTGGGCGAAGCCAGCGTCGGGGGGGGGAGCCCTCGCCATGGGGGCCATGGGTGCCGCCCCCGCTGGCAGCACCCATGGCCAGAGCAGCAGCAACGCCACCAGGGCCGCCACCAGACCCCGCCGGCGCCTCACGGCTGCCCCCCCCCGGGGGCGGCGAGCCAGGCCCGGCCCGCGTCCGTGATCACCCGGCCCCGGGGAGTGCGTCGCAAAAAGCCCAGTTGCAGCAAGAACGGTTCCACGACGGTTTCCAGGGTGGTGGGATCTTCCCCCAAGCTGGCCGCCAGGGTATCGAGTCCCGCCGGTCCACCGCCGTGGATGTCGAGGAGCTGGCGCAACAGCCTCCGGTCACTGGCATCCAATCCCTGGCCATCCACTTGGAGCAGATGGAGGGCGGAGGCCACCAGGTCCACCCCAATGCGTTGGACCCCTCGCACGCTGGCCACATCCCTCACCCGCCGCAACAAGCGATTGGCGATCCGGGGCGTTCCGCGACACCGCCGGGCCACCTCCAGAGCCGCCTCCTCCGCCAACTCCAGGGACAGCAGTCGGGCGGCACGGGCCACGATGGCCTGGAGATCCTCCAGGTCGTAAAACTCCAGCCGCTGAATCAAGCCAAAGCGATCACGCAAGGGCGAGCTGAGGGCGCCGGCCCGGGTGGTGGCCCCCACCAGGGTGAAGGGGGAGAGGGGAACGCTGCGCGTGCGGGCCGTGGGTCCCTTGCCCACGGTGAGGTCGAGGCGGAAATCCTCCATGGCGGGGTAAAGAATTTCCTCAGCCACCCGATTGAGGCGGTGGATTTCATCGATGAACAGCAGGTCGTTGGCCTGCAGGTTCACGAGCAGGCCGACGATGTCGCGCGGACGCTCCAGGGCGGGGGCGCTGGTGACCCGGCAGCGCACGCCCAGTTCCTCGGCCAGAACCAGGGCCATGGTGGTCTTGCCCAACCCGGGCGGTCCATGCAGCAACACGTGATCCAGCGCGTCCCCGCGCCGCCGCGTGGCGGCGACGGCGATCGCCAGCACCTGCTTGAGGTCCCGTTGGCCGATGTAATCGGCCAGGCGTCGGGGGCGCAGGCCATCGTCCCGCCGCGCCCCCCCCTCCGCCTCCGCGGCCTCCTCCCCTTCCTCCAGCGTGGGCGCGGCGGCATCCACGA
>JBKCVY010000111.1:0-5701 GCA_046317475.1 Cyanobacteriota bacterium
GATCAAGGTGGCTCCTTTCACGGGGCGGGTGATTTGGCCCTGCTCAATCAAATAGGCCTCCTCAACGGCGAAGTTGAACTGGCCCGTGGGCCCCACGCTCCCCCCCCCCATCGCCTTGCAGTACAACCCTTTGTCGACGGAGGCAATCAGGTCCTCTGGGGTGTGGGGTCCGGCGGCGATGAAGGTGTTGCGCATGCGACTGGCCGCCGCAAACGCATAGCTTTGACGCCGGCCACTGCCCGTGCGGGGATGGGCGGTGCGCGTCTCACCAGCGCGGTCGCTGAGGAAGCGCCGCAGAATCCCATTTTCAATCAGGACCGTGCGCTGGGGTTCCATCCCCTCGTCATCCATGGAGAGGCTGCCGAAGGTCCCTTCGCTCAAGCCCTCGTCGATGGCGGTGACGGCCTCGTGGGCAATGGGCTGGCCGACCTGATCCGCGAATGGGGTGGTGCCCCGTTCCACCTGGGTGGTCTCCAGGAGGTGACCACAGGCCTCATGGAAGATCACGCCGCCAAAACGGTTGGCCAGGACAACGGGATACTGGCCGGCGTCCACGTAGTCGGCGTAGAGCATGCTGGCCGCGCTGGCACAGAGTTCGACCGCCGCGGCCTCGGGATTCCACTCCCGCAAATCATTCGGCCGACCTTGGGTGCCCGTGCGGCGCCCCACACTCGCGCGGTGCTCGCCATCAGCGGCCAGCACGTTGAGGCCCAAGGACTGGTGCAGGCGGATGTCACGGGCGAAGGTGCCGTCGCTGGCACAGACCAGCACCTCTTGCCAATCCCTGGCGTAGCTGCAACGCCGTGCCTGCAGGTGCGTTCCGTGGCGCGTCAGGGCCGCCGTGCTTTCCAAAAGTCGGTCGGTGACGTCCCTCAGGGTAGGAGAACCCATAAGCCACCCCTCTTTGCCCAGGCCATGGTCGCGCAGGGCTGGAAGCCCGTCAAAACTGGCCTTGGCGTGGGAACCGCGTTGCAGGCCCAGCATGGCCAGAGCCTGGTCGAGCGCCGCCATCAGGCCGGCGGCGCTGAGGTCGTTGGTGGAGACAAACCCATCGTGTCGTCCGGAAAACACACGCAGGCCCGCACCCATTCCAAAGGAAGGGGACACGTTGGTAATGGAATCCTGTTCCGCCAAGGCGGCCAGGTGGTCGCTGCGCTCCAAAAACAGCTCAACGAGATCGGCGCCAGCGGCCCGTCCCGCGTCGAGGATGGGTTCCAAGCGGTGACGCCAAGCGGAGTCTTGGAAATCCGTCGGTAGGGAGATGGGGGAATCGACGCCCTGGGATCCAGGGGGAGAGGAAGTGGAAGCGACCAAAGGCAGCGGGAGGGTAAGGGATTGGAGTGAGGGCGGACCGCTCCGAAGGGGAGCGGGCCATGGCAAGAGATCAGGTCAGGTCAACGCACGGCGGGTTGGAACTGTTCGCTGGCGATGGGGGGCAGGAGGAAAAGGCGAGCCATTTGTACGGCGTTGGCCAGCCAATGGGGAACCTTACGAAGGGTGCGCAGGATGGCCGGACCATCACTGGAGTCAACCGCGGCAAGGGCGGAATTGTTCTGCACCATCGCCTCCAGCCCTCGCCAGAAGACGGGGGACTCCACGTTCAACACAACAGGGAACACCCGTGCGGACGTTTCGTTGGTTTTGGTGATCACGTAGCGGTCGTAGCTGCGCGCATCCAAGCCAAGGGCCTCGTAGAACTCTTTACGGGCCACATCACGGACATACATGGTGGCGAAAACCGCAAGGAGAAAGAAGCGGCACCAAAGTCGTGAGGTCCAGCCTGTAACAGTGTTGGGAACGGCCTTCATCAGGGCGTCGAAGAAGTCGCCATGACGGTTCTCATCTTGACACCAGTTCTCAAAGAAATTAAAGATGGGAAATATTTTGCTTTCCGGGTGCTTCTCAAGATGGCGATAAATTGTTATGTAACGCCAGTAGCCAATTTTTTCGGACAGGTAGGTGGCATAGAAAATATGGGCTGGGCTGAACTTCGTATAAGCCTTGTGCTCCGTCAGAAAACCAAGATCCAGTTGGAGGCCAAAATCAGCCATGGACTTGTTGAGGAAGCCAGCATGCCGAGCCTCATCGCGCGCCATGTGGGCAAAGCATTCGGCAAGCAAGGGATTGCTTTGTTTGATGCGACGACTCAATTCTTTATAAAGAAGAAATCCAGAAAACTCAGAAGTGCAACTTTGCTCTAAAAACTCAACAAAAACCTTTCGCGTTTCAGGATCGAGCTTTTCAGCCGCCCCCTCGAAAGCGGCATCTCGAACAAAGTGGTGTCGATTGTAATCTTTGCGGAATTCTTCGCAGATGGCCCGTAACTCGTCTTCGTTGGGACGCAAATCCATCGCCGCCATCGCTTCGAAATCCGTGGTGTAAAAGCGTGGCGTCAGGATCGTGTCCTTGACAGGATCCTTGATGGCAGGGGCCTCAGGTGTGCCGACGACCTGCGGGGAGGCTTTGACTCGAATGGTGGAGGGGGAGGCAGCGGCGCTGGCGGGGGGAACCATCACGTACAACCGAACGGTGAACCCATCGTAGGGCGCGTGCTACCCCCCATGGTTTTTCTGTAACGCGACCGTTTAATTTGGCCCCAACCACTTCTGACCGTTCAGGCGTTGCACAAGGCGCGACACCAGCAAGGGCAGGGTCATTTTTTTCTCATCAATCAGAAAGGATTCCAACAAGCTGGGCTGGGCGCCCGCCTCCGCCAGGGCAATCATCTTGGCCCCATCCAGATCGGCCGACGTGAAGCAGAGCCAAAACCGTCGCTCCCCCGGCAGGACGCCCATCACTTGCCAACAGTCCAGGCCAGCCACAGGCATGGGACCCTGGGCAAACGTGAGGTCTGGGGCGGGCCCACCGTAGGCCTGGCATTCTTTGGCCAAGGCCGGCAAAAAGTGTTGCGGGATGAACTCCGCGAACGGGAGGGCTTCCAGGGCCGGCCCCTTCGCCTTGCCAGCGGCCGCTGGGGGGCCAGCCTCGGAGGATGCAGGATTGGATGGAGCGACTCCCGCGGTCCCACGGGCTTTCGCGGCTGAGGCCTGGGGCTTGGGGGTTGGGGAAGCAGAGCTGTCCATCACCGTGTTCGGGCTCTCGGGGGATGCCCGAAAACTTTAGGCAAAACGCGCCTTCGCCCCCAGCGCGGGATCACCACTCGTCCGAGGCGGGCGCGCTCCCCCACGTGTCCTCCACGGCCGACGGAACCCCATCACGAGCCGTCCCAGATGGCGTTGGGGCCGCCGCCGCGACCCGGGTGGACTCCCAGCCCGGGGAGGCGGGGGGTCGATGCAGGACCCGAAAGGGAACGGCCACCGTAGGAGCAGGATCCCCCGGCGCACGGGGCGGGGGGACAGGCACCCGGGCCTCCCGCCAGCCATCGGAGCGCGGCGGGGCTGCCGCCGCCTCGCCCCATTCAGGGTCGTCGCGGCTGTCTTCACGGGGCCAGGCTTCGGTGCGCCGGTTGGTGACCCGACGACGGACCCGGAGCCCCGCCCCCTGGCGCAGGGCCAAGGCCGTGCCAACCCCACTGAGGGCAGCGCCGCCGAGGGCCGCGCCCGACAGCCAAAGGCCAAGGGGCGCCCGGGGGGTTGACCAGGTGAGCAAGCGAAGCGAGAGCTGGGGAAGGGGATTGAACGCCGCCACCAGCAACACCGCCAGCAGGGGCGTGAGCGAGGGGAGCAACAACCAGCGGCGAACACTCATGGCCGAAGGGAGAGCGGTCCTTGCCAGCGGCGGAGGGCACCCAATTCAAGGCCAAGACTGTCAAAGAGCCGGATCACGAGGAAATCCACCATCTCCTCCAGGCTTTGGGGCTGGTGATACCACGCCGGCACGGGGGGGGCGATGCGCGCCCCCGCCTCCGCCAGAGTGGTGAGATTGCGCAAATGCACCAGGTTCCACGGCAGTTCCCTGGGGGCGATCACCAGGGGCCACCCCTCTTTCAGATGGACATCCGCGGCCCTCTCAATCAAATCCAGGGCCACACCGGAGGCGATGCGCCCCACGGTGCCCATGCTGGCCGGGAGGATCACCATGCCCGCGGTGCGATAACTGCCACTGGCAATGGGAGCCGCCTGGTCGTTCCATCGGTGGCAGCGCAGGGTTCCCCCATCACACCCCGTGCGCGCCCGCCAGAACGCCTCCTGCGCGCTGGGCTCGGAGGGCACCTGCACGCCCAGTTCCGCTCTCCAGACGCCGATGGCCCCGCGGCTGGTGACCAGCTCCACCCTGTGCTCGGCCTCCAGCAACAGGGCAAGCGCCCGCTGGGCCAGGGGTTGGGCGGAGGCGCCAGACATCGCCAGCACGATGGGGAGGGATGGCGAGTGGGAGGGCATGCGGTTCAGCTGGGTTCCTCGCCAGCCAGCAGCCCATCCTGCGTCTCCTCGGCCATTTCGTCCCGGGGAAGCACCACTGACAAATCGATCTGGTGGCGCAGGACATCGACCTTTTCGATTAAAACCCGCACGGGATCGCCCACCATGAATGTGCGGCGACTCCTGCGTCCCACGAGCTGACTTTGGCGGGCTCGATATTCATACCAATCGTCCTTGAGGGAGCTCACATGCACCAGGCCCTCCACCAGGGAGGGGGGCACTTCCACAAAAAAGCCGTAGCTCTGAACGCCGCTGATCACGCCCTCAAGGATGTGTCCCACCAAGGGCTCCGCGCAGCGGGCCTGGGCCATCGCCAACCGATCCGAAAGAAATTCCGCCAACGCGAGGCGACGTCCGTTGAGGCGCAACAGCAAGCCATGGCGCAGGCTCTCTTCAAAAGGCGCCAATTGGGTGGGCGTGAGCAGCGGCCAATCGATGGCGCCATGGGACGCGTCGGAGGCCAGATCCACACTTGTTTTGTGGCGAACCGTGGGACGGTCTTTCCCCTCCAGCAGCAGGGTCACCAGGAGCTGTTGGTTGAAGAGATCGGCGTAGTGCTGGCTGGGACAGGTCCAGGGAGCGACCGCGATGGGATCGCCGGCCAGGGCATTTTCCCCCGCTTGGTCGCTAAGCAGGGTGGGCTCCAGGCTGTCGCGAATTTGCTGTTGCCACACGCGGCTGCGGTCGGTTTGGGCAAAGGCGGCCGCGAGCTCCGCCGCGCTGGCGTTGCCATCACCGCTCAGTTCCAAGGGGATCTCCAGGGCGAGGGCCGCCTTGGCCACATCATTGATCGCGGCGGGATCGGGGGGGGGGTTGATCGCGTAGACCGCCGGCAAGCCGAGGGCCGCCATGTGGTGTCCCAACGCCCGGTGCGCTACCAGCACGCTTTCCCGCAGCAACGCGGCCGGATGGGCATCGGGAAGCGTCACCCACCACCCGTCCCGTCCGGCGTCGGGACCTGGACGGGCGCCGTCCCCCAAAGCCTCCAACGGCGGAGCCGGCACGTCCAGGTCGATGGAGCCCGCCGCCAGGCGCCGTTGCCGCAACAGAGCCACCATCGCCACCAGGCGCTCTAACAGCTCCAGGTGGCCCTTGTGGGCTTTGAGGGCCGTGGGCAAGGTGCGGGACTTGGGCTTGCGCTCCGCCAAGGCCTCAAACGTGCCCGCATCCACTGTGGCCACCGGTCGCACCCGGCTCAACTGGAAGCGGTAGTGCTCCAGCTCGCCTTCCGGGCCGAGGTCGAGCGCGACGGACAGGGCCGCCTGCTCCATCCCGGGGGAGAAAGCGGAGGCCTTGGCCAACGTCGGGGGGAGAAGGGGGCG
>JBKCVY010000112.1:0-4721 GCA_046317475.1 Cyanobacteriota bacterium
GCGCTGTCGCGGCGGGCGGTGGTGATGTCCTCCAAAATATGGTGGTCCTCGGTGGCCACCACCTGCACGCCCGTGTCCACTTGTTCCAACAGGGTGCCCAGCCGGTTGGCGTGCTGGGGGCCCATCACCAGGTCCAGCTCAGGCACGCGGCGCAGCAGGGCTTCCCCCTCCTGCTGGGCCACACAGCCCGCCACCACCAGAATCAGGTGGGGATTGGCCCGCTTGCGGATCGCTTGACGGCCCAGGTAGCTGTACACCTTTTGTTCCGCGTTATCGCGGATTGAACAGGTGTTGTAGAGCACCAAGTCGGCGCTGTGCTCGTCAAAGCCCGGTACATAGCCCCTGGCCTCCAGGATGCCGGCCATGCGCTCGGAATCGGCCTTGTTCATCTGGCACCCGAAGGTGGTGATCCAGTAGCTGCCGCGGGGGGCGGGTGGGGAAGGGGAGGCCGAAGTCCCCGGTGAATGGGTCGCCGTCATCCCCCCAGTTTCGGGCATGGCACGCCATCCGTGTCAGCGTGGCCAGGGTCTGGAGCACGGGCCATGCATTGCCGCCTGCATCGCTTTTCCCTCGCCAAGGCGGTGCCGCTCACCATCAGCCGGGGCACCACAGCCTCCGGTGAGCACCTGGTGTTGGCGATTGAAGACGATGGCCTGGTGGGGCTGGGGGAAACCGGTGGCTTTGACACCGGCCACCGCTCCTTCCACACCGCCGCCCTGGTCCAGGAGCTGGAAGGCCTGCTCCCCGCCTTGGCCGCCCGCCCCCCCGAGCCGCGCCAGGCCCTGGAGCCCCTGCTGGCCCCCCTGTCCCCCCCGGCGCGCTGCGCGGTGGATCTGGCCCTGCTGGATTGGTGGGGGCAGCGGCTGGGCACCCCCGTGGGGCGACTCTGGGGGCTGGATCCCGCCCTCGCCGCCCCCACCAGCGTCACCCTGGGCCTCAACAGCGTGCCCCAGGTGCTGGAACGTCTGCGGCGCTGGTGGGAGCTCCTGCCCGCCAGCCGGGTGAAGCTCAAGCTGGGCAGCCCGGACGGCCCCGACCATGACAGGGCCCTGGTGCTGGCGGTGAACCGCGCCCTGGCGGATCGGCGGGACGCCACGGGGATGGCGGTGGAGCTGCAGGTGGATGCCAATGGTGGCTGGGACCTGGCCCAGGCCCGGTCCATGGTGGGTTGGCTGGCCGATGCCGGGGTGGTGCTGGTGGAACAACCCCTGCCCCCCCTCCCCGACCCGGAGGCGGACGCCGCCGGCTTTGCCGCCCTCCATCCCGACTGCCCCATCCCCCTGGTGGCCGATGAAAGCTGCTGGACACTGGAGGATGTGCTGCGCCTGGCTCCCCATGTGGATGGGGTGAACATCAAGTTGCCCAAAAGTGGCGGGTTGTCCGAGGCCGTTCTGATGGCCCAGGTGGCGCGACGGCTGGGGCTCGACGTGATGCTGGGCTGCTACTCCAACAGCACCCTGCTCAACGGCGCCGCCGCCCAGCTGCTCCCCCTGGTGCGCTGGCCGGATCTCGACAGCCATCTCAACCTGGTGGAGGATCCCTTCACGGGCCCCGTTCTGGATCACGATCGCCTGCGACCGGGGGTGGGGCCTGGTCTGGGCGTGCGGGTGCGACAGGATGGCGCGATGGCCGCCGGCCGCTGGCTCGCCAAGCCCTCTGAGAAGGCCCCCCATGCTCCCGCCTGACGCGCCGGTGGTGTTGTTGCAACACCATGGACTGGACAACCTTCGGGGCAAGACGGGCCTGGCCCTGCTGCGCTACCGCCAGGGCCCGATCCCGGTGGGGGCGGATCCAACCCATGGCCGCGCCGATCTCCGGGCGCACACCGGCATCGATCGGGATGCGGCCGTGGTGGCCAGCCTGGGGGAGGCGCTGCCCCTGCTGGAGGCCCCCGAGCGGGCCGTGGCTGTCGTGGGCCTGGCCCCCTCCGGTGGACTGCTGCCGACCGACCTGCGCGATGACCTACGGGCGGCCCTCCAGGCGGGGCTCTCCGTGGCCAGTGGTCTGCACACCCGGCTGGGGGACGACCGGGAGTTGGCCGCCCTGGTGCGGCCTGGCGCCTGGATTTGGGATCTGCGGAGGGAACCGCCGGAGTTGGCCGTGGCCTCGGCCCGGGCGGCGGACCTGCCAGGCCATCGCCTGTTGGCCGTGGGTACGGACATGGCCGTGGGCAAAATGAGCGCCTGCCTGGAGCTGGGGGCCGCCGCGGCGCGTCATGGCCTGGATGCGCGTTTTGTGGGAACGGGACAGGCGGGCATCTTGATCAGCGGCCGCGGTGTGCCCCTCGACGCGATCCGGGTCGACTATGCCGCCGGTGGGGTGGAGCGGGCCGTGGTGGAGGCCGCGGCGGACGCCACGGAGCGCACCCTGCTGCTGGTGGAGGGTCAGGGATCCCTCTGTCATCCGGGCTCCACGGCCACCCTGCCCTTGATTCGGGGGACCCAGCCCACCCAGCTGTTGTTAGTGCACCGCGCCGGCCAGGCCACCATCCGCAACGCGCCCCACATCCCCATCCCCCCCTTGCCAACCCTCATCACCGTTGTGGAGGGCCTGGCGGCCCTGGCCCGACCCCAGGGTGGCGCCCCCACCCCCAAGGTGTGCGCCGTTGCCCTCAACACGGCCCATCTGTCGCTGCAGGAGGCCGATCAGGCCGTGGCGGAAGCGCGGCGGCAAACCGGTTTGCCCTGTGACGACCCCGTGCGCCATGGCGGCGACAACCTGCTGGCCAGCTTGCGGGCCGGGGGACTGGCCTGTTGAGCGGCCTGGACAGGCTCCGTTGGCCTGGGCACGACCAGTGCACCAAAAAACCGGGCCAGTTGTCCGTGGCCTGCTCCCGTGAGGGATGAAAAAAAGGGCGAGCGAGGGGACTCGAACCCCCGAATAGCGGCGCCACAAGCCGCTGCCTTAACCACTTGGCGACGCCCGCCGTGGTGAACCGACCATACCATGCGAGACCGATCCCTCCCAGGGCCCGCGCGAATGGCTTCCTCTGCCAATGTTGTGGGATGTTTCGGATGGATCTGTGGCGGCGGTCTCCAGAGCGCTGGCGGTCGCCTTGTTGGGCAGCGGCTTCGCCACAGGGCTGGTCCTCACGAATCCGGGACCGGATGCCTTTGCCGAATTTGGCGGGCGGGAGCTCACCACCACGTTGATCAAGGAGCTCTGCCTCAATGACGGGGTGACGGGGCTGCTGCGGCTGGTGATTCGCGATTGTCCCGCCCTCATCCGGGCCCAGCGGCCGCTGTTGGGGCTGCTCGTGCGCAGCCACTCCACCCGCCGCAATCTCGGATTGTTCAGCGTGTATCACACCAAACTCGATCTAGCCACCCTGCTGCCGGGGTTGCGGGCGGTGCCCGACCTGCGACTGCCGCGCTACGAGGCCACCACCCTGGCGGGGGCCGGTCAATTCCTGCTGCTCGACGCCCACGCGCCTGCCCCCCCCGCCCAACGGCCATGACCCCCTTGCCCCCCCTCGCCATCCCGCGCGGCCTTCTCGATCCCACCCTGGCCCTGCCTCCTCCCGATGGCGACGGCCTGGTGCGGGTGCGCATCCACCAGCGGGACGGCCGCGTCACCGGCCTGGTCCCCCACACCGGCGCCGACCCGGTGGAGGGACTCGCCCTGGCCCTCACCCCCCTGGTGGAGGCCCATGCCCATCTGGACAAGGCCTTTACCGCCCCGGCCCACCCCAACCGGTTGGGGACCATGGCCGAGGCCATGGAGGTCAACCGACGGGAGGCCCTCGGACGCGTCGCTGAAGCGGTGGGGCTGCGGGCTGAACGGGCCCTCGACCAGGCCTGGCGCCAGGGTTTGCGCGCCATCCGCAGCCACGTGGACAGCCTGGGTCCTTGGGCGGAGCCCTGCTGGGACGCTCTCGACGGTTTGCGCCAGCGGTGGGCGGGGCGGGTGGATCTGGAATTGGTGGCCCTGGTGCCCCTCCTCCATTGGCTGAGCGGGGACGGGGAACGGCTGGCCCGCCAGGTGGCGGCCCGGGGCGGCGTTCTGGGTGGGGTGTTGGGCCCTCCCTTTCCCCCCCGGGGCCACGAACGGGAGGCCCTGCGCGCCCTGCTGGCCCTGGCGGAGCGGGAAGGCTGTGGCCTCGACCTGCACGTGGATGAAAGCGCCCAACCCCTGCCCAGCGGCGTGGGCCTGCTGGCGGAGCTGGTGCGGGAGCGGGGCTTCCAGGGGCCGGTGGTCGCGAGCCACGCCAGTGGCATGGGGCTGCTGGGGGAACGGCCGCTGCGCCGGCTGGCTGACGCGATGGCGGAGGCCGGCATCGGGGTCGTGGCCCTGCCGACGACCAATTTTTGGTTGTTGAATAGGGATGGGGAGCGCACGCCCTGCCGCCGCCCCCTGGCCCCCATCCGCCAACTGCAACAGGCGGGGGTGACCGTGGCCATCGGTGGCGACAACGTTCAGGACGCCTGGTATCCCGGCGGCGATTTCGACCCCATCGAGCTGCTCCGCCAGGGCACGCTCTGCTGCCAGCTGTTGCCCTGGCAACGGGCGGGGTTGGCGCCCTTCACCACCGCCCCCGCCCGCCTGTTGGGCCTGGAGTGGGATGGCGTGCTGCGGGTTGGCGGGCCGGCCGATCTGGTGGTGCTGGGCGCCAGCTGCTGGACCGAGGTGCTGGCGCGCTCGCCCCAGCGCCGTGTCTTTCGCGCTGGGGCCTGGCTTCCGCCCCCCCTCTCGGAAGCCCTCGCGCCGGTGCTGCGCGACCT
>JBKCVY010000113.1:0-10729 GCA_046317475.1 Cyanobacteriota bacterium
CCAGATCCAGGGGGAAGTTGTGCGCATTGCGCTCGTGCATCACTTCCATGCCCAGGTTGGCGCGGTTCAGCACGTCTGCCCAGGTGTTCACCACACGGCCTTGACCGTCAAGGATCGACTGGTTGAAGTTGAAACCGTTCAAGTTGAAGGCCATCGTGCTCACGCCCAGGGCCGTGAACCAGATCCCCACAACCGGCCAGGCGGCCAGGAAGAAGTGCAGGCTGCGGCTGTTGTTGAACGAAGCGTATTGGAAGATCAGGCGACCGAAGTACCCGTGGGCAGCCACGATGTTGTAGGTCTCTTCCTCTTGGCCGAATTTGTAACCGTAGTTCTGGGTCGCGCTCTCGGTGGTTTCACGCACCAGGGAGGAGGTCACCAGGGAGCCGTGCATCGCGGAGAACAGGCTGCCGCCGAACACACCAGCCACACCCAGCATGTGGAAGGGGTGCATCAGAATGTTGTGCTCAGCTTGGAACACCAACATGAAGTTGAAGGTGCCACTGATGCCCAGGGGCATGCCATCCGAGAACGAACCCTGACCGAAGGGGTAGATCAGGAACACGGCGGAGGCAGCGGCCACGGGGGCGCTGTAGGCCACGCAGATCCAGGGGCGCATGCCGAGGCGGTAGGACAGTTCCCACTCGCGGCCCATGTAGCAGAAAATGCCGATCAGGAAGTGGAACACCACCAGCTGGTACGGACCACCGTTATAAAGCCACTCATCGAGGCTGGCGGCTTCCCAGATGGGGTAGAAGTGCAGACCAATGGCGTTGCTGGAGGGAACCACAGCGCCAGAAATGATGTTGTTGCCGTACATCAGGGAGCCAGCAACGGGCTCGCGGATGCCATCGATGTCCACAGGGGGAGCGGCGATGAAGGCACCGATGAAGCAGATCGTCGCGGCCAGCAGGGTGGGGATCATCAGCACGCCGAACCAGCCCACATAGAGGCGGTTGTTGGTGGAGGTGACCCACTCACAAAACTGATTCCACGCCGAAGCGCCGGAGCGCTGTTGGAGAGTGGCGGTCATGAGAACGAAAAAGGTTGTCGAATGCTCCAAAACCAGCTTCTGAAGGCCCGGAGGCCGGTGGAAGCCGCCCCTGGAGCGGGACGGATGGAAGGACCGGGCCCCGAAGGTACCGGTCCCCTTAACCGTAACGGAATGTTGCGGCAGCTGCGGGGCGGCGGGGCCTGGGGTGGGATCAGCCTTGGCGATCACAGCGATCAGCACAGCTGATGACAGGCGCCCTTGCCAGGCCGGTTGGAGCTGGTCGAGGGATGGGTCTTCGAGGCCTGGCGGGCGACTCGAAGGATCACTCGCCCAAGAAGAGATCCCTCGGCTGCTTGGAGAGGGAGGTGAAGAAGGCCTCAATGGCGGCCACCAACCCCCAGTTGGAGGGGATGGCGTGGCCGGCCTGGATCAACTTCATTCTCTCGATCTCATGGTTGATGAAGCTGGCGCCAGGGCGCAGGTGATGCGTGGGGTGATTCACCACGTCTCCCGTGGCAATCAACGTCCGTGCCCCGAAGTGCATCAGCATCTTCAAGCTCCACAACAGCCATCGCAGGCTGCGCTCCAGCGGGTTGGCGTTTGGCGCGATCACCGGCACCGGATCCGCCAGGATGATGGCACTTGTCATCCTTTTGTACGTTGCCAGGGTCCGTGGGCGGCTGGGTTCCGCATAGGTGTGTTCAATCAGAACCCTTAACACCTGGCAGGCTTCATACAGCAGCCTGGGCACGGTGTAGGCCACCAGAAGCACGAGCAGGTGGTGGGTCGCCAGGGCGATGAACAGGAGCAGGAGCCAGAGGGCGGTGGTGAAGCTCCGCTCCACCAGGGTGCCGGTGCAGAAGGTGTCGTGCAGGCTGGTCGCCAGCGCTTGGCCATAGAAATGAGGCGAGAGGAGCAGGCGCTTGAGGTGGCTCCAGTTCACGGCGTTGGGCACACCGGGCTGAAAGCCCAAAGCCCGAATCTCTTCGAAGGTCGACTCGCCCGGCGTCATCAAGCAAGTCCATTTGTGGTGGGCTTTGCTGGCATCGGCCACATGGCTGTTGATGTAACGGCTCATCGGAGCTGTCAGTAAGAAGGCGCTGAGGACCTGGCCGATGCGGGCATCCAGCTGAGGTTTGCCGGTGAGATGACCGTGGCTTGCTGAATGCCGATTCGGCAGCCTGAAATTTCGCATGGCAGACAGGATGGCGCCCCAGCCAATCAGCAGCAGCAATCCGCGCCCCCACCACGGCCATGGCCTGAGCAGCGCCTGATTGCAGCACAGCAAGCCGAGAACCAGCGCCGACGTGGAAGCGGCCAGGTTCGCCAGGGGGTGGCTGGGTTGCAGGCTTTGATGGCTGTGGGGCAGGCCGGTCTGCCAGGTGAGGAACCGCTGGATGCCCCGCTGCCGCAGCAATCCTGTGTTCATCGCATCGCGTTTCCGCTGATCGCTGCGGGTATGGGGATCACGAATGACCACGGCATCCGTGCGATCGTCGTTTGTGAATTGGCTGGAAAAGTTGCTGGCCATTGGCTAGGCCTCGTCGCTGAGGTGGACCACACCAGTGGGCCTTGGGCCGATTGCTTTTGGCGATAGCTCAGCACTTGGCCCAAAGCCTGCGGCAACTGGGCTTCTGGCTTGGGTCAAAACTGATTTGGGCTGCCCAAACGAAGGACTGTCTTGATGAAATACAGGCTGTTTTCCGCCTATTTAGCTGTATGGCCCTATGGGGTCCATCGGCAGATAGCCTCCAGCCCGCTCAAGCGGCAAGGGAGCGCCTGGGTTGTCGGTGCCAGCCGGGGGCAAGGCGCCAGCGGACCTTCCCTTCCGGTGTTGGCGGCATCGGGGGGAGCGATTCAGGCCCAAACATCTGCCGCAAGGGGGGGTTTGGCTTGGGCAACCTCAAAAGCCTTGCCGACCCGAACCCACCCCAGCCAGACCACTGCTCAGTCCTGCCGCCAGAAGCGCAAGTAGTAGCCTATAGTGAGTGAACATATTCTCCTGCCAAGTATGCCGCGGGGAAAGCAGATTACCAGCAGAACAACCCAGCAATGCTTGTTAACCGTGCTGGATTTTCTATTGGATCTTGCCTGCCATGGAAAGGTTACATGGAAAGTGATTGAAAATGGTATCAAGAAGGAGAAGCTGAGCAGGAGTACGCCATCGGGACTATCGCTTGATCAGGCCGTTGTTAGCACACTTGCACCGCTGAAGAAGTCTCTGGCGATCAAGTGGCTTCCGAGCGCTGATTCCAGCGGGGATTGCGACGATGATCCCCAGGCTGAAAAGCCATGGTTGCATCTTCAGCTAGCCGAATCGAGCGCACCTGGCACCACAGAGGCAATCCATGCCTGTCTTAAGTATCGGAAGCTCGCCGCGATGATCGGCACGCCGCCAGAATCAGAGTTTGTTGCCTCGCTTGAAAATATCAGAAATGCTCTAAACTTGATGTCGCAGCTTGATCTGTATCAGCAACTCCTGGATCGCGATCCCCAGGGGGCGTCGCACCGGCATTTTGCGCTTGATTTCTCGGCTTGTCACCCACGCTCGCCCCAGAACTGCCGAATGTTTGTTGAGCAGAAGCTGCATCAACAGTTCCCCAACAGCGCAGCAACAGGGAGACGCGCCTCCGCCAACAGCGATCCAAACAGCAAGCGCAAAGCTGAGCTCGATGCGTGGGTAGGCGCCCACCTGGAAGCCTGGCGTGTGCGATTTGAGTCCCTGGACGATGTGCAGGCCCGCCGCATTCATGTGCCCTTGGAGACGACGATCAACCTGGCTCCAGCCTGCGGAGATCAACAGCTGGTGGGAGCCGAGCGGCGGCAACTTCAGCCGCGGGATTTGCGGGCTGTGATTGCGGCGCCAGGCAGCCAGATGGTGTTGCTCTGGGAGGAAGGTGGCGCCGGGAAAACGAGCCTGGCGTTTCAGATCGCCCGCTGGGCACTCGACGGACTTTTGGCAGACCATGCCCTGTTGCCAGTGTTGCTGGATCCCGCCACAGGCGAGGGCGATGTGGTGGAACAGCTGCACAGCCAGCTCAGACACCTCGGTGATCCGCAACTGAACCGCGACCTGGTGGAGGATTTGCTGCGCCACCGGCGTCTGCTGCCGATCGTTGACCACGTTTCTGAGCTCAGCGATCAGCAGCGCCAGTGGCTGAGCCGCGAACTTCCGCCCCACCTGGCGCTGCTCACCTCGCGGCGGCGGGAAAACAACTTGTTCCCGGCCTGGTCGATCAGTGAACTTCAGCCTCAGAGGTTGGAAGGAGAGGCGCTGTTTGCTTTTTTCGAAGCTTATCTTCAAGCCAAAGGCTGCCTGGCTGGCGCTGGCGGTGGCGCCATGTCGCTTTCCGCGGAAGACCAAATGCACACGCGCGAACTGCTGGAGCGCATGGTGGGCAACAAGCCGATCACCGTGTTGTTGGTGTGCATGGTGATCGACAAGGCTCTCGATCACGTTGCCGAGGGCCGGATCGAACTGCTGCCAAGCTCCGTGCCCGAGTTGATGTTGGATTATGTCGAGCGCAGTTTCTACAACATCTCGCCAGACAATCGGCGCCTCGCCGATGGCACGGCACTGCGGCCCGAATGGATCACAGACAGTCTCAAGGCGCTGGCCCTGGCGGCCCATCGCCAAAACAACCAGGCCTTTCGCCCGCAAAACTTTGACTTGCCCCTGGCCCTTGAGGCCCTGAGCACGATCCCCTTGGCGAGCGACAAGGAGTCGAGCGAGGAGCAACGGCGCGACCTGGTCTCCTATCTGCACGTCAATCTCAACCTGCTGCAACGCAAAGGGGGCAGCGACAGACAACCGATCTATCGGGTGGCCCTCGATCCCTTGGCCGACTATCTGGCCGCCCTGGCCCTGATGGACGAGCTCAACGGCGGACAGCCAGCCACCAGCGTGGACGACGGCGCTTACCACCAGCGGGTGCGGGATTGGCTGGTTCTGCTTGACAGCAGGCTGGAGCGGGAGCAGGGCGACGCGGGAACCTTGATGCGCGGTTTTTTGGCGGCCTGCCGTGATGGCTACAGAGAGTTGCTCTCGCGTGCGTCCTCCTCCCTTGATCCAGAGCTGAAGCGACATTGGGAGGACATCCTGGATGTGTTTGCCCGGCTGGCCGGGATCGATCCGCTGGAGGAGCGCAGGTTGGAGGCGCGCCACCTGATCCGACGCCATGCGGGAGATCTGTTTTGGTCCAACCCCGAGCTGCTCCCCAAGGCAATCGCCGAGCTCACCGCCTTTGCCAAGGAGTTCGCGGGAGGGAAGGAGCTGGACCAGGCCTTGATCCCCCTCTCCCGCACCGTGGCCAAAACCACCCTGCCGGAGCAGGTGCGAACCGCCGCCGCCGAAGCCCTCGGCCACATCGGCGGCCCGGAAGCGGCGAAGGCCCTGATTCAAATGATCAAACATCGCGATGAGCCCAGGGTGGCGGTGCGCCGCGCGGCGGCCGAAGCCCTGGGTCTGGTGGAGGCTCCCGGCGACGATCCCGAAGCCCACTGGTCCCTGTTGCAGGGAATTCTGGCGGACAAGGCCAACCATCTCCACGGCGACAGCTTCGAGGCGATGGAAGCCAAGCTCCCGCTCCTGCAGGGCGCCGCCCGGGGCCTGCAGCGGCTGGCCGCCAGGAAAAACATCACGACTTGGGGATCTGTAGAGGGCCTGAAAGTGCCGATGCTCACCCTCAAGACCATCGCCGGGCACGTGACCACGCGGGTGGTGGAGGACGTGGAGGTGTGGCAGCTGCCACTGCCGGGTGATGTGCCGCTGGAGGTGGTGAAGATTCCGGGGGGGACGTACACCATTGGCTCCCCGCGAGAGGAGCTGGGGCGTGGCAACTATGGCTCTATCCACCAGGTGAAACCGGAGCAGGTGCAGAGGGTGGAGGCGCAGCGTCAGGTGTCCGTGCCCTCCTTCGCCATGGCGCGCTTTCCACTCACCCAGGCCCAGTGGCACAGCCTGGCCGGTGTTGATCATCAGCAGCAGGGAGATCGTGCGTTGACCCTGGATCCAGCCAAAGAGAAAGGGGAGGATTGCCCCGTGGATTCCGTGAGTTGGCGGGATGCCAGCGCCTGGTGCGGCCGCTTGCAACGCCATCTGCGAGCGGTGCTCGGAGATCAGGCGCCGCGGGTTGGCCTTCCCAGTGAGAGCTTGTGGGAAGTGGCCTGTCGCGCCTGCACCGATACAGCTTTTCACTTCGGCGACACGATTGATGCCACCTGGGGCAACTACCGTGGCACCATCCCCTATACAGATGGAAGAAGAGGTCTTTTTGTCAATCGTCCGTTGCCAGTGGGTTCCTATGGCTTGGTGAACCCTTGGGGGTTGGCTGATCTCCACGGCACGCTTTGGGAATGGTGCGCTGATGTGTGGCACCCCGATCCCCTGGCGGCTCCCCAGGATGGAAGCCCACGGATGGATCCTGCGGTGGGTCTTGATGATGAACGGCTGCTGCGCGGCGGCTCGTGGTTCAACGTTCCCCACTACTGCCGCTCGGCCTTCCGGTTCAGCTACCTCCCGGACCTCCTCAACGACGACGTTGGGTTCCGCGTCTGCTGCCTCCCCCCAGGATTGCCTTCTTGGCCCTTCAACCCTTGAGCCCTTGGCTCTTTTCCGGCTTTGCCCTTTTCCACAGGGGGGTGGGCGAGCGGGCAAGATCTTGGAATGGCGGCTGTTGCGTTCCGTGTCTTGCGCCGCAGGCGCCCAAAAAATTTTTTTGCTGAAACCCTCTCCCCCGCCGCCTCGCGCAGCATCGTGAAGAAGGCCTGCTGACACCTCACCCCTTGCCGGATCCCGACCCCCTCAACCCCAGCCGCGGAGAGCTGCCCATCCTCCAGGCCACCACCGATCTGATCAAGTGGTTTGTTCCCTTGTTGAACCGTCTGCCGCGCGATCAGAAGTTCGCCCTCGGTGATCGGATCATCACCAATCTCTACGCCGTGCTGGAGGCGCTGGTTGCCGCCCGCTGGAGCCGCGACAAACGGCCTCTGCTGGAGCCCGCCGCCGCCCCCTTTCGCGATCGCGTCGTGCACCATGCCCTCTGCACGTCCATTGCCCCTCCCCTGGAACGCCGCTTCCTGCGCACCACCTACGCCAACCGCATCGGCTATGGCACCCATCGCGCCTTGCGCCGCTTCCTTGCCGCCTCCCGCGCCCATCGCTGGGTGCTCACCGCCGACATCCGCCTCTTTTTCCCCAGCATCGATCACATGCTGTTGCTGGCCCAGCTCGCGCAGGTGATCGCTTGCCAGCCCACCCTCTGGCTCCTGGCCACCATCCTCAGCAACGGCGCCGAACCCGCCACCGCCATCGACGCTTTCCCCGGCGACACCCTGCTCACCCCCCTGGAACGGCCCCGCGGGCTGCCCATCGGCAACCTCACCAGTCAGTTTCTGGCCAACTTTCACCTCGATCGCTTTGATCACAGCGTTCACCGCCTCAGCGGCATCGGCGCCTACCTGCGCTACGTCGACGACTTCGCTTTGTTCGCCGCCCATCGTGAGCCGCTGGAGCAGGCGCGCGCCGTGATTGATCACCGCCTCGCCTCCCTGCGCCTGCGACTGCACCCGATCAAAAGCCAGATCCGCCGCTGCGACGATGGCGCCAGTTTCGTTGGTTTTTTCGTGCGGCCCGACCGGGTGCGCGTGCGCAATCACAACCTGCTCGCGGGGCGGCGACGCCTCAAACGGCACGCGCTGGCGCTGGCGGCCGGCCGTTGCACCCCCGAGGTGGCCCGTCAATCGCTCCTGAGCTGGAACGCCCACCTCGCCCATGGACACACCCTGCGCCTGCGGCGCCGCTTGTTTGCCGGGCTGGCGTTCGCCGCCGATCTCCCGGGGGCCAGCCTGTCTGCCCAAGGGTAAAGTGCTGGCGGGCGGGTCGCCCAGCTGCTGCGCGGCGGCTCGTGGTTCAACGAACCCCACAACTGCCGCTCGGCCTACCGGAACAGCAACCACCCGGACAACCTCAACGACAACGTTGGGTTCCGCGTCTGCTGCCTCCCCCCAGCACCCTTCACCGCCAGAGCCGTTGGATGGGAATCCAGCGGGAGTGCCCGAGGGGTCCAGACCCGCTCCCGTGATCCAGCCCTCGGGCCCGGGTCCGCACAGCGCCGGTGGGGTGAGGCCAGGGCCAAGGGTCTTGGCCAGCCCTGCTTTCCCTGCGTTCACATCACGGCGGGGCATGGCGGCTGGAGCCTGCGGCGGTCCAGCTCCTCCGCGATGGGACGCCTCGCCCCTTTCCTATCCTCGGCATACCCCAAACGCTCCCTGGCGACCGCTGCCCAGCAATGACCCCACGCCTTGAGCGCCACCAGCTGTTCATCAGTTACAGCCGCGCTGATCGGGAGTGGGTGGATCGGCTGAAGACCATGCTGCGGCCCCTGCTGCGGGGCGAGGATCTGCGGCTTTGGGACGATTCCCAGATCCCGCCAGGCGCCCGCTGGCAGGAGGAGATTGCCACGGCCCTGGCCACCGCGAAGGTGGCGCTGCTGCTGGTGAGCCCGGATTTTCTTGATTCCGACTTCATACACCGGGAGGAGCTGCCACCGATCCTGCGAGCCGCCGAGGAGGAGGGGTTGGTGCTGCTGTGGGTGAAGCTGCGGCCTTGCCTCGTGCACCGCACACCCATCCATGCCTATCAGGCGGCCCTTGACCCGGCCCGCCCCCTGGTGGCCTTGGCCCAGTGGGAGCAGGAGGCGGCGCTGGAAACGGTGGCTCGGCGCGTTGAAGCGGCGTTTCAGGATGTTCGTGTCCGGGAGGGGAAGGAACGGGAAACGAAGCAGCTGGAAAGGAAGGAGCTGGACAGGAGGGAGCTGGAAACAAAGGACCGGAAAGAGTTGGAGCCGCAGGCCGAGGGCTCTAAGGAGAAGGAGTTGAAGGCCGCGGTGAAGGAGGCCCAGCGAAGTGAGGAGCCCCCCCCTGCCACATCCGCTGGTGGGATGCGACAGCGGCTGGGGGAAACCACCACAGCGTCGATCCTGTCCACCACCGGCTTGCTCGGTCAACGGAAGTGGCGTGTGGAGACCAACAGCCTCACGGTGTGGGGCGTCGTGGAGGAGCTGGCGCCGGGGGTGGATCTGCAGCTGGTGGAGATTCCAGCTGGCCCGTTTTCCATGGGGTCCCCCCCGGGCGAGGAGGGTCGGGAGATCTATGCCCAGTTGTCCGAGGAATGGAAACGCCTCGTCGCCGTGGCGGGGGAGGAGGTGGAAGCGCAGCGGCTGGTGACGGTGCCGGACTTCTGGCTGGGCCGCTATCCGATCACCCAGGCCCAGTGGCAGGTTGTGTCGGCTTGGCCAAAGATGGAGCGGGAGTTGAATCCTGATCCAGCCAGGTTTAAAGGTGTGGATCGTCCTGTGGAACAGGTCAGCTGGCTTGACGCGCTGGAGTTTTGCCGTCGTCTGAGCCAGCGGACCGGGCGGTCTTACACCTTGCCCAGTGAGGCGCTGTGGGAATACGCCTGCCGGGCGGGCACGACGACGCCGTTCCACTTCGGAGCCACCCTTGCTCCGGAGTTGGCCAATTTCAATGGGAACCACACCTACGCCTCAGGTCCAAAGGGACCATTCCGGGAGCACACCACACCTGTGGGTTCCTTCCCCGCCAATCCTTGGGGCCTGCATGACATGCACGGCAATGTGTGGGAATGGTGCCTGGATCGCTGGCATCCCTCGCCCCGGCATGGCCCCAGCGATGGCCGGCCTTGGTTGGAGCCCGCGAAAGAGTTGTCTCCAGAGGGCCAGGAGTTGCGGCTGCTGCGCGGCGGCTCGTGGTTCAACGAACCCCACTACTGCCGCTCGGCCTACCGGCTCAGCTACCACCCGGACAGCCTCCTCGGGAACGTTGGGTTCCGCGTCTGCTGCCTCCCCCCAGGATTGCCTTCTTGGCCCTCCAACCCTTGAGCCCTTGGCTCTTTCCCGGCTTTGCCCTTTTTCCACAGGGGGATCTGGCTTGGAGAGGGGGGAGGAGCTCTGGAGCAGGAAAAGGGGCAACGAAGCAGAGGAGTTGGGGAGTGTTGTTCGGGCCGCGCGCCGTTTGCGCGCCGAAAATTTTTTTAGCCCGTAGGCCAAACCCGCCATCGCGGTGACCCTGGGGTGGGCGGCTGGAGCGGGGGACCCCGCTGTTTCTCAGGCTCGATCCCGTCTCCATGTCGTCTCCCCTCGATGTTCCACGAACCCCACAAACGTTGAGTTCCGCGTCTGCTGCCTTCTCCCAGCACCCTTCACCGCCAGAGCCGTTGCCTGGGAATCCAGCGGGAGGGCCCGAGGGGTCCAGACCCGCTCCCGAGATCTCGCCCTCAGAGCTTGTAGGGATGCAGGACGCCACCCAGCTCAATCGGGAAATCACGGCTGTTGCGGGTGGCCAGGGTGAGATCGGCGCAGCGGGCGGTGGCCAGGATGATCGCATCCGGAAACTTCAGGCCATGGCGTTGGCGCAGGCCGACCGCCTCCCTGGCGACGGCGTCATTCAGGGGCAGGCGCGGAAAGGAGTCGAGCCAGGCCTCCACGCGATCGGTTTCGCCCGCGCGGCAGCCCACCAGCACCTCAATCCAGCTGATCACGCTGATGCGCGGGCGTTCCTGCCGCTCCAACCAGGCCAGAGCCATGGCATTGCCGCGCAACACGTCGATCAGGATGTTGGTGTCGAGCAGCAGCAGCATCAGCGCTGGCCCCACTCCCGCCGCAGGACGTCCTGCAGCTCGAGGGCTCCCGGCTGACGGTCACGCCAGAGGCCGAACAC
>JBKCVY010000114.1:0-2629 GCA_046317475.1 Cyanobacteriota bacterium
CGCCTGCACGGAGAGGGGATCGGAACTGGCGGTGTCGTTGACGATCGTGACGCCTTCCGGCGTGCGCCAGGTTTCCATGCGGGTGGGCCCGAAGGAGTAATCGGCCAGGGCGGAGGTGATCGCCTCCGGCTCCACCCCCAAGCGGAACGCCGCCGTGATCGCCACCACCAGATCGTCCACCAGCGGGGCGGAACGGGTGCGGACAACCAGGCGCGCGGGCGTGGCCTGGCCGGGGAAAGCCAGGGTGAGGGCCAGTCCGTGGGGGAGGGGCTCCCCGGCGAGCACCCGCGGCGGCCGCTCGCCGGGGTGGATCACCGGGCAGGGGGCCGGGAAGGCGGTGAGGAGGGGATCGGGGGGCAGCAGCAGCCACTGGGGCGGGGGCGTGCCCTGGAACAACCGCCATTTTTCGCGGGCCGTGGCCTCCCGGCTGCCAAACGACGCCAGGTGGGCTAAGCCCACATTCACCAGGATGCCGTAATCAGGCTGGAGGATGGCGGCCAGGTGGGCCATCTCGCCGGGAGCCGAGACGCCCGCCTCAAAAATGCCCAGCTCCGTGCCCGGTGGCGCCCGCAGCACCGCCAGGGGCACGCCCACCTGGCTGTTCCAGCTGCCCGGGCTGGCGGCGACGCGAAAGCGACTGGCCACCGCGGCGGTGAGGGCATCTTTGACAATGGTTTTGCCGTTGCTGCCCGTGATCGCCACCACCTGGCGGATGTGGCGGCGCCGATACCAGCCCGCCAGCCGCTGCAAGGCCTGAAGGGGATCGTCCACAACCAGGACAGACCCCAAAAGGGCGGACCCCACAGGGGCGGACCCCAGAGGGGCGGACCCCAGGGAGGCAAACCAGTCGCGGCGGATCACCACCAGGGAGGCGCCAGCGGCGTGGGCCGCTTCGAGAAAGCGGTGGCCATCGGCGTGGCGGCCGGGGAGGGCGAAAAAGATGTCGCCGGGCTGCACCCGCCGCGAATCAATCGCCACGCCACGGAACGGCGCCGTCGGGCCCAGGCCCCGCAGTTCGCCCTCCAACAGGGCCGCCAGCTCCGCAGGATTGGGATAGGCGCCGGTGGCCTGGGACACCGAATGTTCCATGCAAACGCCATTAGCATGGCAAAGATGCTGTGGTGGCATGGCCCTCAACCCGGACATCGAACCCCTGACAGCCCGCCCCGGTCGCGCCAATCGCTCGCGGCAGGTGAGCGGAATTCCTGAGCGAAGCGGAACCCAAGGCGGCAAGCCGGCGCCAGCCCTTTCCTCGGACCCGTCCCCAACCCCCGCCAAGCGGCCACTCAGCGCCCCCACGGCTTCCGTCGACGCCGACTGTTGCGACCCAACGGTCGACGAGGCGGCATGGGGCGACGCCGCAGATCGCGTCTCGACCGATGGCGTTTCCCCGCTCGGAATGGGGCGGAACGTGAGCGTCAGCGTCAGCGTGCGTCAGGTGCTCGTGCTCAACGCCTCCTACGAACCGCTGAACATCACCTCTTGGAAGCGAGCGATGGTGATGGTGTTGATGGGCAAGGCGGAGGGGTTGGAGCACGACCGGCGCCGCCTGCTGCGGCCCAACCTGCACCAGCCGACGGTGATTCGCCTGCGGCAGTTCGTGCGGGTGCCCTACCGGCAGATGCCCCTCACCCGGCGCAATGTGTTCCAGCGCGACAACCACCGCTGCCAGTACTGCGGCAGTGGCAGCGACACCCTCTCGATCGACCACGTGGTGCCCCGCAGCCGGGGCGGAGCGGACGTGTGGGAAAACGTCACCACCGCCTGCCTGGCCTGCAACGTGCGCAAGGGCAACCGCACCCCCCGCGAAGCCGGCATGCCCCTCCGCCAGGAACCCCGCCGCCCCCTGAGCACCCTCTGCTTCGAAGCCCGCCGCCGCATGGGCAATGGCCTCAATCGGGAGTGGGAGAAGTATCTGATCGGGGCGTGAGAGCGGTTGGAGGAGGACAAGAGGAGAAGGGACCAGATATGGGAAGAAAAACAAGGGAAAGGGGGAAGGGGAGAGGGGAAAGGGGTAAGGGAAAGGGCTGGGTTTCGCCGCCTTCCTATTTTGTGCCAAGCAAGCGATCGCCACCGCCTGCCCTACTGGAAGCATCAGAACGCGCACATTTGCTGTGCTAACGACTTCAACATTCATGCCGCGAATATACTTACACAAACAGCCGTAATTGATGTTGCGCCTGATCCAAGCCGTGACCGTACTCCTTGTCCCAACATGTCTTCTCTCATCAGCCAAAGCCATTGAGATCATTGACAATCATCCCTCCAACAACAGGAGGTCCTGCAATCTTGATTCCAGCTTCAGCAAGGCCGTTGGCTTCACCATGCCAAGCGGCGTGACCTACACCTTCAACAGCGTCACCGATTCACTGTATGTGAATACTTTAGTGGCAGAAATCGCCTGGTGATTTGGTTTGTTCACCGATGCCAGCGGCCATCCAGACATCTCCACCCCTGCCATCCTGCCACTGCCTACCCTCCCCCTGGGCGATGCCAATGATTCTCTAACGCCAGCTGCTCCCTTCACGCTGCAGCCCGCAACGACCAACTGGCTGGTGGGCAGTTGGTCCTCATCGACCAGCAGCGATGGAGGCTGGAATCGCAATGACCCCAGCAAAACGCCTTCAGG
>JBKCVY010000115.1:0-1931 GCA_046317475.1 Cyanobacteriota bacterium
TCATCATGGCCTACGCCCGTGATGCGATCCTCGCGACATATACCGGCACCGATGTTGAAAAGTGGAACCAGATTCAGGCCAGTCCTGATCCCAGCGACGTAGCCATTTATGCCAAAACCCTCTCCTACGCCGCGGATCAAGCCCTGCTTGATCCCGCCTTCATGGGGTCTGCCTACACGGGAACGGTCAGCGATGCTCTCAACCCCTCCTCCCCTGCCAACACCCCCAGCGGCAACCAGGACTTTGAAGCCATCAGCCTCTGGCTGGGCGGCCTGGCGGAGGCCAAGACCCCGGGCGGCATGTTGGGCCCCACCCATGATTTCATCTATGCCTACCAAATGCAGCAGTTGCAGCGGGGGGATGAGGCCTATTACTTGAGCAAATTGGCGGGCACGGAGTTGGTGGAGGAGATCAAGGGCAAAACCGTGGCCGACATGGTGATGGCCGCCACTGGTGTCAACCATCTCTATCACAAGATCTTTGCTGTGAATGATGCTGATTATGAGCGTTCCTTGCAAAGTTTTCCCACATTTGCCTCCGAAAGCGCCCTGTTCTCCGCCACGCAATCCGTGCTGGATGCCAACGGCGTGCCGCGCCAGGTGGGTGTGGCGGGCTATGTGAATGGCGTGCTGACTGGCAACAATGGCCAGTATTTGGACGCCCGTGGTGTCTACAGCCCCAATGGCGTGGGCAAGGCGAGCGAACTCTTTGGCGGCACCAACGGTGTGGACCAATTCAAGGGATTGGGCGGTGATGATTGCTTCTGGGGCGATGGTGGCAACGACGTCATTGCAGGGGGTGATGACAACGACTTCGCCGATGGGGGCGCGGGTCATGACACGATTTGTGGTGACAACGGTTTTGATTTTCTCGGGGGCGATCTGGGCCTTGACCAGATGTTTGGCGGCACGGGCAACGACGACATGTACGGCGGCGATGGGCAGGACAGCCTGTGGGGCGAAGCGGGCAATGACGACCTCAACGGCGGCAATGGCCACGACTCCATCAGCGGGGGAGTGGGCGACGATTTGGTGAAGGGCCAGGCCGGCAACGACACCCTCATCGGTGGTCAAGGGGTGGACACCATCACCGGCGGTGGGGGAAGCGATCGCTTTGTGTTCAACGAAACCCCCGCCTCCGCAGGCAAGGACCAACTGCGCGACTTCCTGGGCGGCACCGACAAGTTGGTGTTCGACAAGGCGGTCTATGGCGGCCTGAGCGGCACCAGCTTGGCGGCGCCCCAACTGCTGGCGGCCCCCGGGGCCGTCGTGGCCAGCACGGCCAGCCAGCGCTTCCTCTACAACCTCACCAACGGCGATCTGTTCTTTGATCCCGATGGCACGGGTCCGGCCACGGCCACGGCCATCGCCACCTTGGCCCGCTTCAACCCGGCCTTCCCTTCCGACAACACCTCCGCCAATGCCCTATTCCCAAGCCTGGGCGCCAGCGATTTCGTCCTGATCTGAAGGTGGGCGTCTGGACCCCTGGGGGTGGATCCCCCCCAGGGGGCGACTGACCTCAAGGGCGATCAGCCCCCCTGGCGGGACACGCCCCGCTCAGCCCGGGACCCCGTCACCAGGCGGATGAGCCGGGTCAGGCCTCCCACCAAGAGCAACAGGGCCAGCAGGGCGAGCACCGCCACGGCCAAGAGGGCCAACAGCTGCAGCAGCCCTGTCGCGAGCAACCACAAGCCACGAATGACGTTGGCCACCGCCTGGCTCACCAGCAGCACGGTGTTGAACCGCTCCGCGAGCGCCATCAAGGCGGAGAGGATCAGGGCGCCCCCCACCACGCAGACCACGCCCATGGCCAGCTGCTTCAACCGGGCTGGTTTTCGGCGTCGCCTGCCCCCCTTGCGCCGTTTGGAGTGGGAGGGCGGGGCGGCGAGGCTTGGGGTGGGCAGGTGCAGGGGGCGGACCCGCGCTGGGGGG
>JBKCVY010000116.1:0-12567 GCA_046317475.1 Cyanobacteriota bacterium
ATCCAGCATCTCCAGGATGTTGGTGCCCCCCAGCTCGTAGCTCAGGCTGAACCCAAGCAGGTCAAAAGCGCCAAGGGGCCGGCGGCTCTCCACGCCGAACAGGGGCACGCCCCGTTGCCGCAACCGGTCCGCCAGGTCGGCCGCGGGCAGGTAGGCCCGATCGCAGAGCTGGCCGGGAACCTGGTTGAGGATGGAATACAGAAGGATGTGCCCCAGGTTGCTGGCCCCCACCTCGTACACCTCGGGATAGGTGAGGGCCCAGCGCACGCCAGCCGCCGACCAGTCGTGCTCCCAGTCGCGGGCGCGCACGCCCAACTCATTGCCCAGGTAGCGGCCGGGCTTGCTGATGTCCAGATCGATCAAGCTCGCCACATCCACCGGATGGGGGGGCGGGGAGAGGCGGCTGGAAGGGAGGGACACGGGCAGCCGCGGCGGGCACAACCTTGATCGTATGCAGGCGGGGGCAAGACGCCATAGGACAATCGCGCCCAGTTCCCCGAGCCCCCAGCGGGCCGCCCGTGTCATGGTCCAGGTCAACGGCAACTACCTCAAGCTCAAGGCCGGCTACCTGTTTCCGGAGATCGCCCGACGGGTGAAGGCCTTCAGCGCCGCCCATCCCGAGGCCCCCATCATCCGCCTGGGCATTGGCGATGTCACCGAACCGTTGCCCGAGGCCTGTCGCACCGCCATGAAGGCCGCCGTGGACGCCATGGGCACCCACGAGGGGTTCCACGGCTATGGGCCGGAACAGGGCTACCCCTGGCTGCGGGAGGCCATTGCCCGGCACGACTTCCAGGCCCGCGGCTGCCAGGTGGACCCGGAGGAGATCTTCGTCTCCGATGGCTCCAAATGCGATAGCGCCAACATCCTCGACATCCTGGGGGAGGGCAACCGCATCGCCGTCACCGATCCGGTGTACCCCGTGTATGTGGACAGCAATGTGATGGCGGGCCGCACGGACGAGGCCGATGGGGCCGGCCAATACGGCGGCCTCATCTATCTGCCAATCAACGCAGAGAACGGTTTCACCGCCCCGATTCCCACGGAGCGGGTGGATTTGATCTACCTCTGCTTTCCCAACAATCCCACCGGCGCGGTGGCGAGCCGGGAGCAGCTTGGCGCCTGGGTGGCCTATGCCCGCGCCAACGGCAGCCTGATCCTCTTTGACGCGGCCTATGAAGCCTTCATTCAGGATCCAGACCTGCCCCATTCAATCTATGAAATTGACGGCGCCCGGGAGTGCGCCATTGAGTTCCGCTCCTTCTCCAAAAGCGCGGGCTTCACTGGCACCCGCTGCGCCTTCACCGTGGTACCCCGGGGGCTGATGGGCCAGGCGGCCGATGGGCAGCCCGTGGAACTCTGGGGTCTGTGGAATCGGCGCCAGTCGACCAAATTCAATGGCGTCAGCTACATCGTGCAGCGGGGCGCTGAGGCGGTGTACTCCCCGGAGGGGCAGGCCCAGGTGAAGGGGCTGATCGCCTTCTACATGGACAATGCCGCGATCATGCGTCGGGAGCTGGCGGCGGCCGGCCTGGCGGTGTACGGCGGGGAACAGGCGCCCTACGTGTGGCTGAAAACCCCGGACGGCCTCGATTCCTGGGGCTTCTTCGACCGGTTGCTCGGCCAGGCCCATGTGGTGGGCACCCCTGGCAGTGGCTTCGGCGCGGCGGGGGAAGGGTATTTCCGCCTCTCCGCCTTCAACAGCCGGGCCAATGTGGAGGAGGCGATGGGGCGGATTCAGGCGGCGTTGGCGGGCTGAGGGGACGCACGCGGCCTCGTCTCGCGGGCCTCGGGCCGGGCCCTACAGCCGCACCAGCTCCTGCTGGAGCTGCTCACGGAAGAGGGCCACGGTGCTCTCGAGCCCTTCGGCCAGGGGGATGCGTGCCCGCCAGCCCAGCTCCGCCAGACGGCTGACGTCAAGCTGCTTTTTGGGGGTGCCATCGGGCTGGCTCGTATCCCACAGAATCTCGCCGCGGTAGCCCGTGGCCTTGGCCACTGCCTCGGCCAGCTCCCGAATGGAGAGGTCGAGGCCTGTGCCCACGTTCAAGTGGCTGAGGGGCTGGCCGGCGTCGTCCTTGGGGGCGGAGGCGTCGGCGGGGTTCCAGCGCTCCAGGGCAAAGACGCAGGCCTCGCCCAAATCATCGGCATGCAGGAACTCCCGCAGGGGCGAGCCCGTGCCCCAGCAGGTGACCGTCGCGTCACCCCGTTCCGTGGCTTCATGGAAGCGACGGATCAGGGCTGGCAGCACATGGCTGTTGGTGGGGTGGTAGTTGTCGCCCGGGCCGTAGAGGTTGGTGGGCATCAGGCTGATGGCATCGAAGCCGTGCTGCTGGCGCAAGGCGGCGCAGAGCTTGATGCCTGTGATCTTGGCGATGGCGTACCACTCGTTGGTGGGTTCCAGGAAACCGGTGAGGAGGGCCTCCTCCCGGATGGGCTGGGGGGCGAACTTGGGATAGATGCAGCTGCTGCCGAGGAACAGCAGCCGCCGCACGCCCTGGCGCCAGGCGCTTTCGATGACGTGGTTTTGAATTTTGAGGTTGTCCAGCAGAAAGTCGGCCGGAAAGGTGTTGTTGGCGTAGATGCCGCCCACCCTGGCCGCGGCGAGCACCACCACATCGGGCCGGTGGGCGGCCATCCAGGTCGCCACGGCGGCCGGATCCAGCAAATCCAGCTCCTGGCGGCTGGCGGTGAGCAGGGCCCCGCCCTGGGAGGGCTCCGCAAAGCCACGGCGCCGCAGGGCCCGGCAGATGGCGCCGCCGGCCATGCCGCGGTGCCCGGCCACAAACACACGATCGCTGGGGTGAAGAAAGGCCATGCCACGTCCAACCTGCCTAGATCTTCCCACTCCCATCAAGCCGCTGACCCGGCGCGCCTACCATGTTGGGTCCAGTCCAGCTTCCCCTCCGTTCCCCTCTCTTCCTTTTGGGCCATGGCTGACCGCGATTTTGTCCTCTCCCCGCATGCCAGCCAGGCGCCGGGTCGCGAGACCGGAGGGGCGGCCGTGATGGAGAAGGCCCCGGAACGGGTGCGGAAACCAGCGCCCCGCTACCGGGTGCTCCTGCACAACGATCCGGTGAACACCTTGGAATACGTGGTGAAAACCCTGCGCCAGGTGGTGCCCAGCCTGAGTGAGGAGGACGCGGTGGCCGTGATGCTGGAGGCGCACAACACAGGCGTGGGCCTGGTGATCGTCTGCGACCTGGAACCGGCTGAGTTTTATTGCGAAACCTTGAAGGCCAAGGGGCTGAGCAGCACGATCGAACCGGACGAATAGTGGCGTCCGGCGGCCCCACCTGGCTTGGCACGCTGCTCTATCCGGCCGGCCTGGTGGCCCTGTTCCTGGGTCTCCAGCTGGTGGCCCGGGCCCTCGGCCTGCCCGACACCGCCTGGCCCCTGTTCGCCGCCCCCTGGGCCCTGCTGGCCCTGCTGCTGACCCTCCCCCTCCGGTTGCGGCGGGCGTGGGGGGAGCCCGCCCCCTGGCGTCGCCTGGGGGTGCGGGCTCCCTTGGGGGCGTCCGTGGCGGCCCTACTGGGGGGCGCCGGCAAGGCCCTGGGGCTGCTGGCGCCGATTGTGGTCCTGGTGCTGTGGCGAGGCCTGGCCCGCTGGCGCCCCGACCTTTCCCCCGCGGAGCTGGCCAATGCCCTGGCCCTAGGGCTCGGGGTGGGGTTTGCCGAGGAACTGCTCTTTCGCGGCTGGCTGTGGGGGGAGCTGGCCTTCCATCTGGGCCGGGGTCGGGCCCTGCTCGCCCAGGCCGTGATCTTCAGCCTGGTGCATGCCCGGCCGGACCTGGGGGTGGCCGGGTTGGTGGGCCTGCTGGGCGGGTTGGTGCTGCTGGGCCTGGCGCTGGCGCTGCAGCGCCGGGAGGACGGGGGCCTGCTCTGGGGCGCGGTGGGCCTCCACGGCGGCCTGGTGGGGGGCTGGTTCGCGCTGTTGCAGGGGGCCTTGCTGGTGGGGCCCAACGGCCCGCCCTGGCTGGTGGGGCCCGGTGGCGCCAACCCCAATCCGGTGGGGGGGCTGTTGGGCTGGATTGGGCTGGGGGGGCTGGCGTTGCTCCTGGCGCGGGGCCGGAATCGGGCGGGGGTGCCGGGGATCGCCGATAATGCGCGTTCGTGTCCGTGAGCACCCCACCCATGAACCCTGTGCGTGTAGGGGTCATCGGCATCGGCAACATGGGTTGGCATCACGCCCGGGTGCTCAGCCTGCTTCGTGACGCCACCCTGGTGGGCGTGGCCGATCCGGATGAGACGCGGGGGCGGCTGGCCACGGAGCAATTCGGCTGCCGCTGGTTCGCCGACTACCAAACCCTGCTGGGGGAGGTGGAGGCCGTCTGCGTGGCGGTGCCCACCCTGCTCCACCACCGGGTGGGCCTGGCCTGCCTGCAGGCGGGCGTGGATGTGCTGATCGAAAAGCCGATCGCCGCCACCCAGGAAGAAGCCTCGGACTTGATTCGGGCCGCCGAAACAGCGGGACGGTTGCTGCAGGTGGGCCACATCGAGCGGTTCAACCCCGCCTTTCGGGAGCTGCTCAAGGTGGTGGCGGGGGAGGAGGTGGTGGTGCTGGAGGCGCGGCGCCACAGCCCCAACCCCGACCGGGCCAATGACGTATCAGTGGTGCTGGATTTAATGATCCACGACATCGACCTGGTGCTGGAGCTGGCCGCCTCGCCGGTGGTGCGCCTGGCCGCGGCGGGCGGCCGCAGCGGCGAGGGACCCATTGATTACGTCAACGCCACCCTGGGCTTTGCCAATGGCGTGGTGGCCAGCCTGACGGCCAGCAAGATGGCCCATCGCAAGGTGCGGAGGCTCTACACCCACTGCCGCAGCAGCCTGATGGAAACGGATTTCCTCAACCACAACCTGCGCATTCACCGCCGTCCCCACACCACGGTGAGCGCCGATCATGGCGAGCTGGTGTACCGCAACGACGGCTTCATCGAGGAGGTGAGCACCACCTCCATCGAGCCGCTCTACGCCGAGCTGGAGCACTTCCTCCAGTGCGTGCGCGGCGTGGAAACGCCCGCGGTGGATGGCCTGCAGGCCTCCCGCGCCCTCCAACTGGCCGACCTGATTGAGCAGTGCGTGGAGCGGCCCAATCTCTGCATGACGTTGGAGGAGCCGATTTAGGGGGCCTGGCAGGTGCACCACCTGGCTGCGGTAGCTTGGCGCGGGGCAATGCCTTCCCAGCCCTTGGTCCATGTCGGAGACGATTCACGCCTGCTTCATTAGCTATCGCCATCCCGCGACCGCTGGCGGCCGGGAGGAGAAATTGATCAGCCAGGTACATAAGGCCATCGCGGATCATGTGCAGATCTACACGCATGAGCACGAAGTATTCTTTGATCAACGGCGCTTGGTGCCTGGATATCAGTACGACGAACGGCTGGCGGAGGCGATTTGCCGCAGTGCCTGCATGGTGATTGTTTACTGGCCATCCTATCTGGAGTCAGAGTATTGCAAAAAAGAAATGCAAGCCATGCTTGATGTGGAGCGGAGACGACGACAGATTCTTGGCCCAGATCTCCATGGTTGTCGGCTTTTTATCCCTGTGATTCTGCGAGGTCGATACAATGATCTGCCGGAGGAGATCACTCAGGATTGCCAGTATTTGGACTATAAAGCGCAGGCCACCAGGCCTGACGTCAATCTTGGTGATGACGAGGCAACAAGTGAAAAGCTCTATGAAATAGCTGAATACATTAAACTGCTTTGCGATAAAATGAAGCCGCAGGCTGAGCAGTTATTCCAGGATTGCAAGGCATTTGATTTTCTGCAGCCGCAGTCTGCCGCTGCGGTCGCTTCCATCCAGGCGCCACCGCCTCCACCCTTCCCGGGCCGATGAGGGACCTCCGCGCTCCGGGACCGTCCATGCCCCTGCATGAAGTCATTACGTTTTATTCCTACAAGGGTGGAACGGGGCGCACCATGGCCCTTGCCAATGTGGCTTGTTTGTTCGCCACGCGCAAAGAGGACCCCCAGCGCGTCTTGGCCATCGATTGGGACCTGGAGGCCCCCGGGCTGCCCTACTACTTGCGCCCACCCAGGGACGAGGTGGATACATCGATGGGTCAGGGGGTTGTGGACTTTTTCACCCGTGTGCAAGAGCTGCTCGACGCTGGCCCCGGCAGTGGCGAAGATGAGGAGAAGCAAGCGGAAGCGATCCTGGCGCGCATTCCGTTGGGGGAATTTTGCCAGGCCACCAGCGTGCCGAATGTGGATTTGATGCCGGCGGGTCGGATGGATGCCAGCTATCAAGCCCGGTTGGCCCGTTTGGACTGGCCGCACATGTATCAACAGGCGCCCGGCTTGTTTCGTTGTTTCGCCCGCCAGCTGGCCCAGGCCTACGACGTGGTGCTGGTGGACTCCCGCACGGTGATGACCGACAGCAGTGGCATTTGCACCTCCCTGTTGCCCGACAAGCTCGTGGTGGTGTTCACCGCCAATCGCCAGAGCCTGGCGGGGATCGAGCCTCTCGTGCAATCCAGCGTGGCCTACCGGCAGGGTTCGCGCGATGTGCGGCCACTTCTGGTCTACCCCCTGCCCTCCCGCATCGACGCCGAGCGCGACAAGCTGCGTCAACTCTGGCGCCATGGCGACAGCGCCCTTGGCGTGGAGGGGTACCAGCCGCAGTTCCAACGGATGTTCCAAACGGCCTATGCCTTGGACGCCTGTGATCTTTCCGCCTATTGCGACGAGGTGCAGGTGCAGCACAGTCCGGACTATGCCTATGGCGAGGATGTGGCGGCGATCCACATGCAGGACGCCGATCGTTTTTCCATCGTGCGCAGTTATCAAGCCTTGATGCGCTGGATCCAGGCCTCCGCCGCGCCGTGGGAAACGCCTGAGTCGGCGGAGGCGCGCCAACGCCTGTCAGCCCTGCTGGCGGAGGAAGAGGAGCTGAACAAGGATCCAGCCGCCGCCGATTGGTTGCGGCTCGCCCGTCTGCAGGAGGAGAGCCTGGCATTGGCGAAGGAGCAGCGCGGACCGCTCCATCAAGAAACCACCGCCATCCGGGCCCGCTTGATCACCACCCTGCTGCGGGGTGGGGACACCGAGCGTGTCTGCCAGCTGCTGCTGGAGCTGGCCGAGGCCTTGCAGTTTCTGCGCATGCCGGTGCGGGTCCATGCCGTGGGCACGATGTTGGGGGCGGTGGGTAGCCTGCGTGCCAAGCCAGAGCTGGAGGGCACCGCCGAGCGGCTGAGGCAGGCCGCCATCGCTTCGCTCACACCCGCTGGTGAGACACCGGATGCCAATTCCCTCTCCGTGTTGGAGACATTGGCCACCACCTTGCGCGAACATGCCGCCTTGCCGGAAGCCAGGGCGTTGCAAGAAGCCCTGGTGGCGATGCAAGAGTCGGCGCGGGGTGGTGAGAATCCGGCCACGCTTTCCGCCATGGCCCATCTGGCCAGCACGCGGCAAGAAGATGGCGACTTGCCAGGCGCCCGGGAGTTGTTGGAGCGGGTGGTGGAGACGAGCCGTCGGGTGCTTGGGGATGAGCACCCGGATACGCTCACCGCCATGGCCCATCTGGCCAGCACCCTCGGCACGCAAGGGGATCTGGCCCGTGCTCGAACGTTGGAGAAGCGGGTGTTAGAGGCGAGTGGCCGGGTGTTGGGGGAGGACCACCCGGAAACCCTCACCGCCATCGCCAACCTGGCGGAAACCTTGCGGGCGCAAGGGGAGTTGGCGGGTGCGCGCGCGTTGCTGGAGCGGGTGTTGGAGGTCCGCCGCCGTGTTCTCGGCGCGGATGCGCCCGACACGCTCACCGCCATGAACGCCCTCGCCGCAACGATGGGGGCGCTGGGGGAGTTCGTGGGCGAACGGGCCTTGCGAGAGCGGGTGCTGGAACTACGCCGCCGCGTGCTTGGGGAGGATGCCCCCGACACGCTTTCCGCCATGGACGACCTGGCCGTCACGCTGCGAAAGGTCGGCGATCTGTCCAGCGCGCGGATCCTGGAGGGACGGGCGCTGGAGGCGCGCACCCGGCTGTTGGGTGAGGACCATCCAGACACGCTCGCCGCGATGACCAACCTGGCGGGCACGTTGCTGCGCTCTGGCGCTTTGGAGGAGGCCAATGCGCTGCAGCAACGAATTTTGGAGATCCAGCAGCGGCTGTTGAAGACAACCGAGCCCCGCCCATTGAAGTCAGCGTCGGATCCTGCCAGCGGCAGGGATGCAGGTTCCAAACGGCGCGAGCCCTGATCCCAGCCGGCAATCCAGCGGCCTTTGCCGTCAGGGCTCAGCCGTGGCAAGCTGTCAAGATTGATGGCGATCCAGCTGCCAATCTGCCTCCCATGCGCCTGAGGTGCCACGGTGTGGGATGGGTAGTGGAGTGAAGCCATGCGTGTCTTCATCAGCTACAAGCGCGGCGTGGAACCGGATGAACCCCTGGCCCTGGCGTTGCACCAGCGGTTGAGCGACCGCCACGAGGTGTTCATCGACCAGGCCATGGCGGTGGGGACCCCTTGGGCCCAGCGGATTGATGAGGAATTGCGGCGGGCGGATGTGGTGGTGCTGCTGCTGTCGGCCCACTCCGTCAACAGCGAGATGGTGGGGGGCGAGCTGGAGACGGCCCAGCGGCTGCGAAAGGAGCAGGGCAAGCCGCGCCTCCTGCCGGTGCGCCTCGCCTTCCGGGAACCCTTCCCCTATCCCCTCAGCGCCTACCTCAACCCCCTCAACTGGGCCGTCTGGGACGGTGAGGCGGATACGCCACGCCTGTTAGACGAACTGGAGCGGGCCAGCAACGGCGAGGATCTGGCCATCGCGACGGACGGCGACAAACAGGCCATCACCACCCCCGCGGCTGGTCCCTCGGCCACGCCGGGAGAGGCGGACACCATTCCCCCTCCGAAACCCCTGGCCACCGTGGCGCCGCTGGAGCCGGCGGAGGGCACGATGGATGCGGATTCCCGCTTCTACGTGGAGCGCGATTGTGACGCCATCGTGCGGAGCGCCCTGGAGCGGCAGGGGGTGACGATCACGATCAAGGGGCCGCGCCAGATGGGCAAGAGCTCGCTGCTCATGCGGGTGATCCAGCAGGCCATGGCGACGGGCCGGGATGTGGTGTACATCGACTTTCAGCAATTCGATCAAGAGGTGCTCAGCGCGGCCGACAGTTTCTATCCGTTGTTCTGCCGAAGCATCAGCGAGCAGTTGGGGTTGGCGGATCGCACGGCCGAGAGTTGGGCCGATGGCGGGGGCAACAACCAGCTCACCACCCGCTATCTGCAAATCCAGGTGCTCAAGGAGGCCCGCCAGCCCGTGCTGCTGGCGATGGATGAGGTGGACCGCTTGTTTGAGACGGAGTTTCGCTCAGATTTCTTCAGCATGTTGCGCGGTTGGCACAACAACCGCGCCCTGCCGATGGCGCGGCTCTGGAAGCAGCTCGATCTGGCTCTGGTCACCGCCACCGAGCCCTATCACCTGATCGCCAACCTCAACCAATCCCCCTTCAATGTGGGCGAGGTGATCCAGCTGCACGACTTCAGCCTGGAGCAGGTGGCGGATCTCAACCAACGCCATGGCGCGCCCCTGAACGCGGCGCAGGTGGCGGCGTTGATGGAGCGGCTGCACGGCCATCCCTACCTGGTGCGGCGGGCGTTGTATCTGGTGGCGAGTGGCCAGATGACGGTCGAGGCGCTGCTGGCGGAGGCGGCGGCGGATTACGGCCCGTTTGGCGATCACCTGCGCTACCACCTGTTTCGCATTGTCGACCATCCCTCACTGCTGACGGGCCTGCGGGAGGTGATCCGCGCCAACCGCTGCGAGGAGGAGAAGGTGTGCCGCTTGTTGATCGCCGCCGGGCTGGCCCGCAAGGAGGGCACGAGCGTGCTGCCGCGATGCCCCCTCTACGCCGACTATTTCGGCCCCCACCTCGATGGCTGACGCCAGTCTCTACACCGCTGGCGGCACCGTTCAGGCCAATGACAAGGGTGTCTATCTGAGCCGCGCGGCGGATGGGCAGTTGCTGCGCCTCTGCCGGGAGGGGAGCTATGCCTACGTGCTCACGCCACGCCAGCTGGGCAAGTCCAGCTTGATGATCCGCACGGTGAAGCAACTGGACCAGGAGGGCATCCACGCGGTGGTGGTGGACCTCACCCAGATCGGCACCCAATCGAGTGCGGAGGCCTGGTATGGCGATTTTCTGGAGGTGGTGGGTGATCAACTGCCGCTCACCACCAACGCTCGCCGCTGGTGGAAGCAGCAGGAGGAGGCGGGCCTGGCCCTGCGGCTCACCCGTTTCTTTGAGGAGGTGGTGTTGCGGGAGGTGGCCGAGCCGATCGTGATCTTCGTCGATGAGATCGACACCACCTTGAGCCTTGCCTTCACTGACGACTTCTTCGCCGCCATCCGCTTCCTCTATGTCGCCCGCTCCCGCCATCCGGAGCTGCGGCGGCTGTCGTTTGTGCTGATCGGCGTGGCCACGCCGACGGATCTGATCCGTGATCCGAGGCGCACCCCGTTCAACATCGCCGAGCGGGTGGACCTGTGGGACTTCTCAGCGGCGGAGGCCGCCCCCCTGGCGGCGGGGCTGCCCTTGCCGGAAGATCAAGCGCGGCAGGTGTTGGCGTGGGTGCTGGGCTGGACCGGCGGCCATCCCTACCTCACCCAGCGCCTCTGCGCCGCGTTGGCGGCCGATCCGCCGGCGGCATGGAACCAGGCGGCGGTGGATCAGGCGGCGAGACGCACCTTTTTGGGGGAGCGCAGCGAGCAGGACAACAACCTGCAATTCGTGCGTGACATGCTCACCAAGCGCGCTCCCCAGCCCTACGGCCAGGAGGTGTTGCGTGTCTATCGCACCGTGTGGCGGGGCTGGAGCCCGGTGGTGGATGAGGAGCAGAGCCTGGTGCATGCCCACCTCAAGCTCTCCGGCGTGGTGCGGCGCGAGGGCAAAACCCTGGTGGTGCGCAACCGCCTCTACCGCACCGTGTTCAACGCCGCCTGGATTCAGGAGCACAACCCCGAGGACTTTTGGAAGCGGTATGGCCCGGTGTTGAAGTGGGCTGTGCCGGTCACCGCCTCGGCGGTGGTGGTGGCGGGGGTGATGACGGCGCTGGCCCTGGAGGCGCGCCGGCAAGCGGCCATCGCCACTCTCCGCGAGCAGGTGGCCCGGGGGGAGAATCTGCTCTCCACCACCGATGCGGCTGCGGGGATGGTGTTGGCGATGGATGCCTGGGCGCGGAGCCGAGACATCCCGGAGGTGCGGGGGGCCAGTGCTTCGACTCTGCTGCAAACTGTGCAGTCCTCGCCAGAGGCCAACCGGCTCAAGGGCCATGAGGGACCTGTCATTGCGGTGGCGTTCAGCCCGGATGGCCGCCGGATCGCCAGCGGTGGCGAGGATGGAACGGTGCGGTTGTGGGACGCGAGGAGCGGCACGGCGATCGGCAGCCCCCTCAAGGGCCATGAGGGACGGGTCTTTGCGGTGGCGTTCAGCCCGGATGGCCGCCTGATCGCCAGCGGTGGTGGGGATGGAACGGTGCGGATATGGGACGCGACGAGCGGTACGGCGATCGGTAGCCCCCTCAAGGGCCATGAGGGAGGGGTCAGGTCGGTGGCGTTCAGCCCGGATGGCCGCCTGATCGCCAGCGGCAGTGACGATCAAACGGTGCGGTTGTGGGTAGCTTCCCCGGAAGGCTTGCTTGGCCTGGCTTGTGCGCGGATGGCCCATCACCCCCTCTTGCGCGATCCCGCTACCGTCACCAGCGACAAGGAGCTGGTGGCGGCAGCCAAGCGGGCTGCCCAGGCCTGCCAGAACGCCGGACGCCTGCCGGGCCGATGAGAGATGGCCCGGTGCGACAGCGGCATGGCCTCAACTCCCCCCGCTCCTCCAGCCATCTCCTGCAACGACTCCAGCCAGAAGACCGCTGCATCGCTGTGTTCGCCAGAGCGGTGGCCTTGATCGTCGTTGAATGTCGCGTGGCGCTCAGGGGGCTCAGGACGCATGCCCCACCTGACTCCGGGAAGGGTGGCCAGGTGATGGGGAGCCGCAGGCCCAGGAGTCGGGGCCACCAGAGGTGGAAGCCTCCTGGGGCGAGAGTTGAGTCGCAGCTGCAGAGATGATGCATGGATTGCATAGTTTACAGATCTTGTATCTTCTGCCAGTTCTCCGCATGTCGGCTTAGATTTGCTACCGATCATGCTTGAAGTCTTCGGGGGGCTCATACATGTCTGATATGGATTCGCGGCGCTGAACGCATGGCAGCACGGCCTCGCAAGTTGCTCCTGCCTGAGGTCCAAGACCTCATCGCCACACTGCTCTCCAAGGATGAGCTAGTGGAGGGTGATTTGCTGTCTTTCGCCCAGTTGATCAATGGCGGCCCCTTCAAGGTGCCGCCGCCGCCAAAAGTCAAGCCGCTCACGGCAACCGCAGCTAAAAAAGCTGTGCTGGCCCATTTCGAATGCGCCACCGCAGCCCAACTCAAAAAATGTCAACCCTTCCTGATGCAGATGGGAGGCGAAGACATTGGCATGAAAACCACGGAAGACTGGTTGAAGCTGTACCGCAAATTCATCGCCGTTCCTGAACACGAGCGCCATGGAACAGGTCCAACCTTCGTGAATGGCATTGATG